>JBAWDI010000847.1:0-3513 GCA_049590695.1 Bryobacteraceae bacterium | reverse complement strand
GCCGATGGCGATGGCCGGGATTCCCAGCGACATGGGAATATTGGCATCCGTGGAGGAGCAGTCCAGATGGGAGCGGATGCCGAGGTGGGCGTCCACGGCCCGCACGTACTGGAGGATCGGGGCGTTTTCGGGGAGGGCCGCCGCCGGCCGCGAGCCGATCTCCTTCAGCTTAGCGGCCACCTTGCCGCCGGTGGCGCGCTGGTTCTCGACCTCGCGGGCGCGGTCCACGGCGGCGCTGAGGAGGTCGACCAGCTCGTCGATCTTCTCGTTGGTTTCGGAGCGGATGTCCACTTTGGCGCGCGCCATTTGGGGGATGGCGTTGACGCTCGAGCCGCCCTCGATCAGGCCCACATTCACAGCCGATTTGGGAGCGCCGTCGATGCGCGTTTCGGCGAACAGCGCCACCGCGCGGCACAAGGCGTGCAGCGGATTGCCGACGCCGTAATCGCTCCAGCTATGGCCGCCCGGACCGGTGAATGAGATCTCGAAGCGGCGGCTTCCCAGCGCGCGGCTGGTGATGTGGTCGATGTTGGCGCCATCGAGCACCAGGAAGGCACGGATCTTGCGGGCCAGCGATTGCTTCGCGAGGTGCCGCACGCCCAGCAGATTGCCCTCGCCTTCTTCGCCGACGTTGGCCACCAGCAGGGGGTTGGCAGAAAGATCCGCGGGCCGGGGGCATGACTTCCAGGCGCGCGCCACGGCCAGCAGGGCGGCCAGGCCGGCGCCATTATCGGAGACGCCCGGGCCGAGGAATCGGCCATCCGCTTCCACCGTGATATCGTCCTTGTTGCGCGGGGCGATCACGGTGTCGAGATGCGCGGTGAGAGCGACATAAGGGCCGGCGCCCTGCGCGGCGATCACGTTGCCGGCGCGGTCGATGGAGGCATCCCATCCCAAGGCGCGGAAACGTTCGAGGAACCAGGCGGCGCGCTCCTGTTCGAGAAACGTGGGCGCGGGGATGCGGCAAAGCTGCAAATGGGTTTCGTTGATCCACTGCTTTTCGCGCGTGAACCATTGCAGGCACTCGCGCACTTCGCGCTCGCCGGCCAGCGCGCCGATATCAATGCCCGTTGCCCCGTTGGCAGCCATGCTGATGACAGTGTAGCAGTGTGGGGGCGCTACTCCACGCGCAACGCGGAGCTGGCTCGGGAAGGGGATCAGGTGAGGCCCCGCAAACCGGGTACAGCCATCCAATTCCAAAAGGCGGAATTAGTGGCAGTCCCCGCTTTGCTAATCCGGCAGGGGCTGGCCCTTGGTCTCGGGGGCGAAGGGCAGGGCGGCCAGGCCGACCAGAAACACCAGGCACATGGTGACGCCGGCGTAACGCATGGGTTGGGCGTAGCCGGCGAAGACGCGGCTGGTCAGCAGGCCGAGCGTGAGCGGTCCGGCGGCCGCGGCGAAGCGGCCGACGTTGTAACAGAAGCTCGTGCCGGTGCTGCGCAGACGCGTGGGGAAAAGCTCGGGCAGGTAAATGGCGTAGCCGCCAAATAGCGCGAGCTGCGCGAAGCCCATCAGCGGGATCATCCAGAAAATGTCGCCGATGTTCTTCAGGTTCCAGAAAGTGTAGGCGGTCATCCCCATGGCGGCCAGGAAGCTGACGGCGAAGGCCGGCTTGCGGCCGGTGCGCTGGGTCAGCCAGGTGAAGGCGTACACACCGAGGAATCCTCCGAGGTTCTGGAGCAGGGAGGTGATGCCGATCCAGGTGGTGGTTTTGCCGGCCAGCTCGGCGCCGGTGAAGCCTTGCGCGCGAAACGTCTGCTCGAGCACGGGGCGCAGCAGGTCGTAGCTGAAAAACGCGATGCCCCACAGGCCCACCACGCCGGCGAAGGCCAGCAGGAAGCCGACAATCGCGTTGCGGCGCCAGCGCGGGTTGGAGAAAAGCTCGCCGACCGACCCCATGCGTTTCTTGGCGGCGCGGGCCTGGAGCCACTGTTCGGGTTCTTTCAACTTCTTGAAGACCAGCAGCGCCAGCGGCGCCGGCAGCGCGCCGGCGAGAAATTCCCAGCGCCAGGCTCCCACGATGGCGCCGGACATCTCCAATTGCCCGAGCAGGATGCCCACCAGCGCGGCCGTCATATTGCCCACCGCCGAGAACGCCTGCACCATTCCCAGGGCGTGCGGGCGCGCCCGTTCGGGGATCACCTCGGCCACCAGCGCCACGCCCACGGCGAACTGTCCGCCAACGCCCAGCCCGCACAGAAAGCGGTACAGGTTGAAATCCCAGACGCCGGTGGAGAGCACGCTCAGGCCCGTGAAGATGGAATAGCAAAGGATGGTCATGATCATGGTCTTGGCGCGGCCGAGGCGGTCGCCCAGGATGCCGAAGACGACCCCGCCCAAGGCCCAGCCGATCATGAAAACCATGGTGGCGTAGCCGGCCTGCTCGGAGACCGTGGCATCGCTCGCCCGGCCGCCGAGCAGCTCGCGGATGGCCGGTTTGCGGGCCAGGTTGAAGAGTTGCTGGGCCATGGTGTCGAACATCCAGCCCATGATGGCGACGCTCAACACGAACCAGTGGTAGCGGGTGAGATCCTTGTACCAGACGTACCTGGTCTGGCCGGCGGGCGCGCCCGGGGAAGAACCATTCTGTGACATGAAGCTGCTATTCTACATCGCCGCCGTCACGCGGTCGCCGGGCTTCAGCGGCACGTCGGAGGGCAGCGCCACGGCATCGCCTTCCGCCAGCCCCTGGACCACCTGGACTTCGGTGACGCTGGAGGCCCCCTTCTTCACGGGGCGGCGGGCGATGGTGTCGCCGGTAAGCGCGAATACGTAATCGCCCTGGGCATCGTGGCGCAAGGTTTCTTTGGGGACCACTAGCGCGCCCTCCACCACCGCCGTACGGATCTCCGCGTTGACGTTGGCGCCGGGGATCAATTCGCGGCCGGGATTCTCGATGGAACAAATGACTTCGCCGACCTGGCGCGAGCCCAGCGGTTGAATCGAAGCGGGCTTCCGCTCGACCGTTCCGTGCCACTGCTTGCCGGGCAGAGCGTCCCAGGTGATGGTCACCGGCTGGCCCTCCGCCACGCGCCCCAGCTCCGGCTCATCCACGTACACGCGCACGCGCAGCCGGTCGAGCCGCCCGACGTTGGCCGCCGTGTCTCCCACGTTCAGATAGGCGCCGGGGCGCACCGCGAGGCCGTAGATCTCACCGGCGATGGGCGCCAGGAGTGTGTTCAAGGTGGCGCGCTGCCGCGCCAGGTTCAAAGCCACTTCGGCGTCCTGCAAGCGCGCGCGCGCGGCCGCCACCTCCGTCCGGTCGACCAGCGCCTTGCGCCGGTTTTCGAGGCCCTCGATTTCGATCTGGGATTGGCGCACCTTATCGTGCGCGGCCTCGACGTCCACGGGCACGGCGGCCTGTTTTTCCGCCAGCCGCCGCAGGGCGTCGTACTCCTTCTGGTGCTGCTGGAGGTCGAAACGCGCGCGCGCCAGGTTGTTTTCGATGCCGGCCAGCTCCGACGGCTTGCCGCCCGCTTGGAGCGCGGCCAGGTTGGCGCGCGCCTCCGCCAC
>JBAWDI010000846.1:0-7972 GCA_049590695.1 Bryobacteraceae bacterium | reverse complement strand
GCGCGAGGACGGGGATGGCGACGGCGCGGACGGCTTCGCGCAAGCGGTCGAGGCCTTGCGGCGGGCCATAAGCGGCTTTCGATGGAGTCGCGAATACCGGGCCGAAAACCGCGAAATCGGCGCCCTCAGACTCGGCGGCGCGAAGCTCGGCTAGGCTGTGCGCGGATACGCCGATCAGGAAGCCGGGAGGCGCAATCGAGCGCAGGGTTTTCGGCGGAATGGAGTTGCCGGGAAGATGCACGCCGCGGGCGCCGCAGGCCAGGGCGACATCGGCGCGGGAGTTCACCAGGATTTCGGTCCCATGCGGATTGGGAAGCGCCAGGACGCGGCGCACCAGGCGGCACAATTCGCGCGCGGGGAGGTCTTTCTCACGAATCTGCACGCGCTCGATGCCGTCTTCCAGGGCGCGGGCAATCGAGCGGAGCAGCCCCTCCGTGCCTCCGGCGGCGTGGCTGTCGGTGATGTAGTAGCGCAACATCGGACGCTACAGAACCCGCAAAGCGCCCGGCGGAAACTCCACCTGCCATTGCTTGTTATCTTTCTGGCGGGCGAATTCTTCGCGGGAGACGTCGGCCGAAACCCCGCCGGAAAACTCCAGGCGCACGGACCGCGCGCGGTGGGAAACACTCACCAATTGGGCGGAGACGGAATTGGGCTGCGATTCCAGATCGCCGGAATGCACGCGCACGTCCTCGGGATGGACGGCCACCCAGACGCGATCGCCGCGGAAGTGGCCGGGGATATAGGGGCCGGTCAGGGCGAATTGGCCGAAATCCAGGCGGCTGCTGTCGCGCGCCGGATCGAGCGCGGCAATGGTGGCCTGGTAAAGATTGGGGATTCCCAGCAGGCGCGCAATCTCGACGGATGCGGGCCGGTCGAGAACGGCGCGCGGCGCGCCACGCTCGACGATGCGGCCGGCCTCGAGGACGATCACCTCATCGGCGGCGGCGCAGCACAGATCGAGATCGCCGGTGACGAGCAGAATGGGGCCGGCGAAAGCCGCGCGGACCTGCTGCAAAAGCGGGATGTCGAAAGCGCGCTCGTCGATGAGCAGCAACTTGGGCACGGCGATCAGCGCGCGGGCCACGGCGCAGCGCAGTCTCTGGGCGGGGCTGGCTTCATTGGGGCGAAGGGACGCGGAATCCGCCAGTTGAAAGCGCTCGATCATTTCCCCAACGCGGCGGTGGCGCTCGAGACGCGGAAAGCGCCTGGCGGGGAACACCAGGTTCTGGCGCAGCGTCATGTTCGGAAAGAGCGCGTCGTGCTGGGCGACATACCCGCAGTTGCGGCGGCGGGGCGGGGCGTTGACGCGCGATTGGCCGTCGAAGAGAATGACATCATCCAGCAGGATGCGGCCGGAATCGGGTCGCACAAAACCGGCGATGGTCTCGAGAATGAGGGTCTTGCCGGCGCCCGCGGGACCGTAGAGCGCCGTGACGCCGGCGGCCAGCGGGATCTCCACATCCAGGGAGAAACGGGGCGGAATTCGCTTGACGATGCGGGCGTGTGTCATGGGCGTCGGCTCGCGATCCAGAAGGCGGTCGCCAATTCCGCCAGCACGCGCGCGAAAGCCAGGGCGGTGGCGACCAGTATGGGCCGCAGCACCAGCGGCAGTTCAATCCGCAAAAACACGCGCCAGCCGGAAGCGCCGAGGCTGCGGGCGGCCTTCGCCAGGTTCGGGTCGAGGGATGCGAAGGCGGCGAGGGAGGCCCGTATCACGAGCGGCATGGCGGAGAGCACACCGGCGGCCGCCAGATTCATCTCGGTCAAAGGCCAGACGCGGCCCCACACGCACAGCAGGTAGTAGCAGAGAACGGGCGAAGGCAGAGCAAGGGCCGCGGTCGAGAGCGCGCCGAGTACACGCTTGCCCGCGAATTCGCGGTTCGCGAGCGTCCAGGCGAGCCACAGGCCCACCACCACGGAAATGCCCGTGGAGAAACCGGCGACTCGCAAAGCGAGCAACGGCAGATACGGAGCAACGGTCATGCGGGACTAACAATTATAGCTGCCGGAAGCGCGCGCTGAAATGGCGCAGGAAAGGCGGCTCATAGACGATCTCCATGCCGCGGATGCTCTCCTTGCGGGCGTTCACCTCGAGAATCGCTTCCACTACGTAGTCGATGTGGCTCTGGGTGTAGACGCGGCGCGGAATGGCCAGGCGCAGCAGTTCGTGCCTGGCAGCCTCGCCGAACATGACCGACCCGATTTCCACGGAGCGGATGCCGGCGTGCCGGTACAGCTCGACGGCCAGGGCCTGGCCGGGGAACTGGTGCGGCGGGATGTGCGGCAACATGCGGGCGGCATCGATGTAGATGGCGTGCCCGCCGGGCGGCTCGACGATGGGGACGCCGTGATCGGCGATGTGCCGGCCGAGGTAGCCGGTGGAGACGATGCGGTAGCGCAGATAATCGGGGTCGAGCACCTCTTCGAGACCGACGGCGATGGCGTCCAGGTCGCGGCCGGCCAAGCCGCCGTAGGTGGGGAAGCCTTCGGTGAGGATGAGCAGGTTGGTCTCCTGCTGGGCCAGGCGGTCGTCGTTGGTGGAGAGGAAGCCGCCGATGTTGGCGAAGGCGTCCTTCTTGGCGGAAAAGGTGCAGCCGTCGGCCAGCGAAAACATCTTCTGGGCAATCTGTTTGGGCGACCAGGCGGCATAGCCCGGCTCGCGCTCATGGATGAACCAGGCGTTTTCGGCGAAGCGGCAGGCGTCCAGGTAGAGGGGGATGCCGTGGCGCGCGCAGACGCGCTTGACGGCTTCGATGTTGGCCATGGAAACGGGCTGGCCGCCGCCGGAGTTGTTGGTGACGGTCAGCATGGCCAGCGGGATCTTGGTGGCGCCTTCGGAGGCGATGAGGGATTCGAGCGCGGCCACGTCCATGTTGCCCTTGAAATCGAGCCGGGCCTGCGTGTCGGCGGCCTCGGGGATGGGAAGATCGACAGCGCGCGCGCCGGTGAATTCGATGTTGGCGCGGGTGGTATCGAAGTGAGTGTTGGAGGGGACCACGTGGCCAGGCCGGCACATGACGGTGAACAGGATGCGCTCGGCGGCGCGGCCCTGGTGGGTGGGGATCATGTGGCGGAAACCGGTGAGGTGGTCGGCCACGCGCTTGAGACGGAAGAAGCTTTCGCTGCCGGCGTAGGATTCGTCGCCGCGCATCACGGCGGCCCACTGTTCGGTGGACATGGCGCTGGTGCCGGAATCGGTGAGCAGGTCGATCAGAATATGGCGCGCCTGGATGAGGAACAGGTTGTAGCCCGCCTGTTGAAGGTAGCGCTCGCGCTCCTCCGGAGTGGTGTAGTGCAACGGCTCGACGCTCTTGATGCGGAAAGGTTCGATGATGGTGCGCACGTGGTGATTATCGCACCGGTTCAGGGCAAGCTAAAGCATGCCCCACCTAGTGCCGGGTCTGGTGGGCGGCGGCTTCCCAGCGGCCGACCATCAGATCCACGAAGCTGAGCCAGGCGCCCTCGGGATGTTCCAGTTTTCGAAACAAGGCCACATACTCCGGTTTCTTCAGGCCCATTCCGGCAAAAGCCAGAAAGTACAACCCGTCGTTCTGAAATTCGGCCACTTGTTCCTTGCTCCAACTGCGGGGATTGGCGAGATACGGCTCGAGATAATCGATGACCGTGGCAATGGTGGCGCCATTTCTGGCGCGCACCGTCCACAGGTCCGTGCCGTGCGCCTGCGCAATCCGGCAGAGCATGGCGAAAGCCTCCAGGTTGAACGCCGAGTACGAGAGCGAGCGGGTGCGGACCTCCTCGCGCGGGGCGCTGCCGTCGGCGCGGATCTGGCGGAGTAGGATGCGGTCGCGATAGTAGTTGAAGGCCATCTGTTGGGTGGCGCGGTTTTCGACAAACGTGGCGACAGCGGCCACTTGCACGGTCCACCAGGAAGCGTTATTGTCGCCGCTCCTGCGTGCGTCGATGCCGTTCTTGCTATGCGTGAGCCACCGCAGGTACTCTTCGAACCACCGGCGCACGGCGGCCTGGTCTTTGGGGTCCCAGGCGCCGGTCTGAGCCAGAAACTCCATGCCTTGAATGGCGCGGACCAACGCCCGGCCATCGAGAATTCCGGCAGCCCGGCCGGCGTCCACGTGAGGGACGGCCTGGGCGTGTTCCAGGTTGGGATTCATGCGCGTTTTCGGATTGATGAACCAGGTATGGACCACGCGCGCGGCGCGCTGGGCATAGCGCGTGTCGTCCAGGAAAAAAGCGGCGGCGCCGAGCGAGAAGACCGCGTCGCACATGGAATTGAGAGCCGTGCGGTTGGCGGTGAAGCGGTCGGGGTTCGTCTCGCCGTCGCGGCGGAGGTAAGGGCCGCTGGGATCGGCGGGGTCGGGCCACCAGTCGGGGGCTTCGCTGTAGTAGTCGTGAGGATCGAGATCCACGCCTTTCGGCCGGTCGGAGGTCACGGTCCACGAGCCCTCTCTCATACGCCGGTCGGCGTCGGCGCGCAGGCGCCGCACGGAGTCCTGCGTCCATGCCTCCTTGCGGACGATGGCGCTGTGGATCGGCTCCGCTTCATCCTCCGAGAGCAGAGTCATCGGAACGTCCGCGGCCCGGGCGCAGGCGGCGGCCAGGATGAGATAGACGGCGGTCCTCACTATTGCGATTGTAGCGGATGCGCGCGCCGGGGCCTACTTCGACTTGCTCAGCTTGCGGAAGTATTCCGCCACGGCGTCGGCGTAGCCTTGCGGCACGGTCTCTCCGCCGGGGCTGCGGACGCTGCCGTTGCCGGTGGTCTCCTCCACCTTGCGGCGAAGTTCCATTTCCACCTGCTCGACGCCCGACATCAGCGCGGCGTGAATCCGCTCCGCCAGTAGCGGATCGTTGGCGTAGGTGTAGGGATCGAGCCGCTGCAGGTCGCGCATGAGCGTCTGGATGTCCTTCAGCATGTTGGGATCGGCCCCGGCCTGCTGTTCAAGTTGCCGCAGGCTTTGCACCGTATTGCGATAGGTGTTCTGGAAATCCTCCGGACGAACCGGGCCGCCGGGGTAATTCCGGGGATCGTCGTTGCCGGTGTAACCGCCCCACCGGTATCCATCGGAGCCGCCGGGACCGCCGTTCCATTGGTTGCCGCCGTACGGGCCGCTATTCTGGCCGCCGTACTGACCACCCTGCTGACCGCCTTGCTGTCCTTGTTGGCCACCTTGAGCCTGCTGTCGGCCGCCCTCTTGTCCGCCTTGTCCCTGCTGGCCGCCCTGACCCTGCTGCCCCTGCTGGCCGCCCTGCTGTCCGCGCTGTCCACCCGGTTGCCCTTGCTGTCCGCGTTGGGCCTGCAGTTGCTCCAATTGTTGACGCAAGCGCTCGACGTTGTTCAGCGCCTGCTCCATCGCCTTGTCATCCTGCCCCGGCCCGGGCTTGCCATCCTTGCCGTCCGCCGCCATGGACTGCTGCACCTGTTTCAATTGGTCCCGCAACTCGTTCAGGCCCTGCGTGATCATGGATTCCGACATCACGCCTAACTCGCCCATGCCCTGGCGGATCCAATTGGCGTTGCGCTGCATGTCGCGCGGCAACTCCGCCTGCTGCATATCTCCCAGCGCCTGGCGCAGCTTGCTCGATGTTTTGGGCTCGGTGGCCATCAGGTCGCGCACGGCGTTCTGCATCTCCTGCTCGAGCTGCTTCAGATCCTTGACCTCGCCGTCTCTTTGGCCGGCCAACTGTTCGGCCTGCTGGCGGGTGAGATCCTTGCTCTGCGGGCCGTAGGCGCGGCGCATCTGGCCTTCGAAATCCTGCTGGCGGCTGGCCAGTTCCTCGGCCTGGCGGGCCAAGTTGTCCACTTGACTGCCGGCTTCCTTACTGCGCAGCCCGGAGAGCGTCTGCTGCGCCTCTTGCAGACGGTCGGCCGCGCGCCGGGCCTCGGCCTCGCCCTGTGGCGTGCCGGCCTGTTGGGAGGACGCCGCCGAGCGCATATCGTCCACCGCCTGCTGCAAACGGTCGAGGGTCTGGCGCAATTGCTGCGAGTCGGCGCCGCGCACCCCGCTGGACTGCTGGCCCTGCTGGCTTGGCTGGCCGTTGCGGCTTAGTTGTCCGTTGTCGCCGCGGCTCAACTGCTCCATCTGGCGCTGAAGCTCTTCGGCCTCACGCCGCAGCATCTCCTGTTGCCAGCGCTGTTGAGAGGTCTGCTGCGGCTGGCGCTGCTGTTGCGCCAACTCCTGCTGCCGCCTGGCGAGCTCCTCCAGTTTTTGCAGCGCTTCGTCGATGGCGCGCTGACGCTGGTCGGCGGATTGCGTCATCCGGCCGCTCTCGTACTGGTTCTTCTCGGTGTCCAACTCCAGGTCGAACAGCCCTTCGAGGTCGCGCGTGGCGCCATTGCCGCCTCCGCCACCACCGCCGCGCCCGCCGCTGCTGCCGAACGCCACCTGGATGTCGCGGAAGGTGGCCTCCGCGCGCAGCAGGTATTGCAGCGCTTTCTGTTCCGGCGCCAGCGCGTCCTGCCACTTCGCGCCCTTCAGCTTGTCGGAGGCCGGCCCCATCGACTCCACGGCCTTGTCCATGTCGCCGACGAAGCTCTTGAAAGAGTCGCCCGCACCCTCGATCGAGCGGGCCTTCATCCGCTCGGAAAGAGATTTCGCCTGGTCGCGCAGTTTCGACTGCACCGAGGAAAGGAACGCCGCGTTCTCCGCATCGCTGCCCCTGGCGCCCGAACCCTTGAGCTGGTTCCAGGTGGCCGTGACGATCTCTTTCTGGCGCTGCGAAATCTGGTCCTGCTGCCCGCCCTGGCCGCCAGCGCCGCTATCGTCGCCGCCGCCCTCCTGCTGGGATTGCGAGTAGTTTCGCTCGAACGGCTGCGCCTCGATGAAGAACATATCGGTGTTGCTGGTCGAGCGCGCATCCCTGGCGGTAGCGTACAGGCTGACGATGTCGCCCGGCTCCACTTTGAAATCCTCGAGCGCCAGGATCGTAGTCCCGGAGGAATTCCTGGCGTCCTTAGCCGGCAGCATGGAGACCGTCTTCTCCGCACCGCCATTCACGGAGTAGTGCAAGGCCACGTCTTTCAGGGCGAAATCGTCCTTGGCTTCCACCTGGACGGTGACTTCCTCGATGGGCGAGGCGCGGAAATCGCGACCCGGCCGCGCAATTTTCACTTCGGGCGGGCGCTGCTTCTGCGCTTCGATGAAATAGTCTTCGCTGAGCCGCACGTCTTCGCCGTTCTCGACCGCGGCCACGTGATACAGCCCGTCCTTCTGGATGGGCACGCTGGCCACCAGTTCGCCCGCGCCGCCCTGGCGCAGGGCGAGTTTGGAGCCGTCATCCAGCAGGATGGCGCCGGTCGCGAGCGGCCTGTCGGTCTGAATGGCCACCTCGGCGGTGGTGCCCTCCACGGCGCGCAGATCGCCGCCGGGGTCCTCCACGCGGTCTTTCATCCCGGTCCACGCCGGGTAGCGATAGGTGACGCGGATGTTTTTGACCGATGGCAGATCCACCACGTTGAGCTTGTAGAACGAGGACCGCACGCCGCCCGCTTCCACGTAGTATTCCAGCGATTCCGGCACGCCGGCGATCAGGAACTGGTAGGCGGAGCCGCCCGGCTGGGTGCCCATCTCGGCCTGCTCCCATCGGGAAGAGCTGGCGTACTTCGCGAAGAAACGCACTTTGGGCGCGGTGAAGCCCACGAGGCGCGCAGTGATGGCCTGGTCGGAGCGTTTGCGCACGGTGCGGTTGCCGGGCTCGACCTGGATGTCGTAGTACGGCTTCACACCGCCCTTGGGCACGCCGCCCCACAGCAGCGAAGCGCCATACCCCAGGAACCCAGGGCCGGACGTGGCCAGCCAGAGCAGCACCAGGGCAGCGGCCGCGGCGGCGGAAGAGAAGCTGAAAATCCAGGCGGTGCGGGCAATCTCTTTCGGCTCGGCGTGCTCGGCCACCGCCAGCGTATCGGCCGCCAGCAGCTCCAGGAAGGGATCGCCCGGGTTCTGCTCCACGCGCTCGCTGAAGGTGAGCAGGCGCTCTTCGAACTGGGGACACT
>JBAWDI010000845.1:0-8987 GCA_049590695.1 Bryobacteraceae bacterium | reverse complement strand
AGGCGATGGAGGGAGGGGCTGGCCGGATTGCGCAGGCGCAGGGCCGCCACCAGCGCGGCGCGCCGGTCGCCAGAGAATTGGATTTCGCGCGCGGCGGCCTGGAACGCGCCCAGATCGCGAATCGGATGCCGGTAAAAGGCGGCCGTGCGATCCGGGTGATAGAGCACGTCCGCAAGCAGTCGAGAAGTGTGTGGCAGATCGCTCTGGCGGACCGAGGTACAGTGCATGCCGTGGCTCAGCCGGCCGGCAGGATGCGGGAGATGTCGTTGTAAATGGCGAAGGCCACAATCACCATAATGGCGACAAAACCGACCTTAAAAACGGCTTCCTTCACGTTGAGGCTGAGGTCCCGTTGCATGACCATTTCGACGAACAGCATCAAAATGACGCCTCCGTCGAGAATCGGAATGGGCAGCAGGTTGAAAATGGCGAGGTTGAGGCTGACCATCGACATCAAAACGACGAATGCCGAGGGGCCTTCGCGGGCCGCTTCCCCGGAGAGTTGGGCGATACCGATGGGCCCGGTGAGGTTCTTCGCCGACATGCGGCGTTGCACTATGCCCTTGAGAAACTGCGCGATCAGCATGGTGCCCTTGGCGTTCTGCCGAACCGATTCGCGAAAGGCGCCGGGGAAGGAAAGCCGGGTGGTGATCAGGTTCAGTTTCTGCTGTGGCATGACCCCGATCATCCAGCGCTGGGGACCGTCGATGCCGGCGAAGACCGGCCGCACCGAGACATGGCGCTTTTGGCGATTCCGCTCGAAATCGATTTCGACGGGCTGTCCGCCGCTGTTCTGGGTGATCTCCTGAAACTGGAACAGGGAATGGATGGGCTGCCCGTTCACGGCGATCAGCAAGTCGCCCTTCTTGAGCCCCGCCTTTTCGGCGGGCAGATGGGGCGTGATCTCGCCCAATTGGACCTCGCCGCGCTCGTCCCAGCCGGCATATCCCAAGCCCGAGCGCTCTCCCAAGGTGGGCGTCACGGTGGTGTCGAAGCGCTTGCCATTGCGCTCGATGGTGAGCGACATGGGCTGGTAGGCGCTTTCGACTTCCTTCAGCCCCACGTCTTCCCAAGTGGGATTCTCCTGGGCGCCCAGCTTGACGATGCGGTCGCCATCCTGAATGCCGGCCTTGGCGGCGGGTGAATCGGGCATCACGTGGCCGATGACGGCTTGCATATCGGCGTCCGAGATCTTCTGATACTTGAACATGTACAGGCCGGTGAGCAGGCCAACGGCCAGGATCACATTCATGAACGGCCCGGCAAACGAGATGACCAGCCGCTGCCAGCGGGGTTTGGCGAGCAAGCTGCGCGGATCGCCGGCATGCTCGTCGCCGATCTGTTCGCCGGCCATTTTGATGTAGCCGCCAAACAGAATCAGGGAGAAGCGGTAATCCGTGTCGCCACGGCGGAAGCCGAAGAGGCGCGGGCCGAAGCCGAAGCTGAAGGTCTCGACCTTGACATCGAAGTAGCGGGCTGCCCAAAAATGGCCCAGCTCGTGGATCATGATCATGACGCCGATCAGGACCAGCAGCCAGAGTATGTTTTCAACACCGACTAGCAGCATATAGACTCAAGCGGAGACGGGGCCTGCCGCGCGGGCTGATACCAGCTCGCGCGCGAGGGCTCGCGACTCCCGGTCAACCTCCAGGATATCGCCAACCGTGGGCGGAGAACAAACCGGCATCTTCGACAACGTCTCCGAAACTATCTCATATATCGACAGAAAACCGATTTTCCCCAGCAAAAAAGCTTCCACGGCGATTTCATCCGCGGCGTTCAATGTGCACGTGGCGGACCCGCCGGTTTCCTGGCACTGGTAAGCCAGCTTGAGGAGCGGGAACTTGTCGAAATCGGGCGGCAGGAATTCCCATGTCCGCGCTTCGGCCCAGTTCAGCTTGGGCACCGGCGCCTCGAAGCGGTCCGGATACGTCAGCGCATACTGGATGGGCATGCGCATATCCGTGGCGGAAATCTGCGCCAGCACGCTGCCATCGCGGTACTCGATCATGGCGTGCACGCTGGATTGGGGATGGATGACCACTTCCACCTGGGACGGGGAGAAATCGAACAGCCAGCAGGCCTCGATGACCTCAAAACCCTTGTTCATGAGGGTGGCGCAGTCGATGGTGATGCGGTTCCCCATGCTCCACGTCGGATGATTGAGCGCCTGCCGCGGCGTCACCGATGCCAGAGCTTCTTGGGGTGTGTTCCGAAACGGACCGCCGGAAGCGGTGAGGATCAGCCTGTTGACCTCTTGGCGGTTGCCCGCGCGCAGGCACTGGTGCGCGCCATTGTGTTCGCTATCTATAGGCACCAACAAAGCTCCGTGCTGCCGCACCGCTTCCATCACCAGCTTGCCACCCGAAACCAGGACTTCCTTATTTGCCAACCCCACCCGTTTCCCCAACCGGACAGCTTCGTATGTGGCCTCCAGGCCGGCGACCCCGACGATTGCCGAAATCACGGTATCGACTTCCGGGGCGGTAACGGCCTGAACCCGCGCCGCATCGCCCCACAGCAATTCGGGCCAGGCGGTTCGAGGCAGACGAGCCGCGATGAGCCTATCTGACAGACGCGCCAAACCGTCGGAAGTTGCAACAACCGCCAGTTGGGGGCGGAACTCCAGGATCTGGGCCGCCAGGGTATCCACGTTCTGGCCGGCCACCAGAGCGTAGACATCATAAAGGTGGAGGTTGCGCCGGACAAGGTCTAAGGTATTGGTTCCAATGGACCCTGTCGAACCGAGAACCGTGAGCATCCTCATGCGGGGCAGTCTTTCCGGGACGAATCTGCCATCATATCACGCCGTGCCGGATACGACGCGTATCGTTATTCGAGTGGCAAGCCCGTGGTGAAAACCAACCCTTGGGATTTCTTTTTTGGAAGACCTCTAACCCTTTCGGGCGCCGGGGAGGATTGCTTCAGGGGTCTTTATTTAGAGGTTAGTCTCGCTTTGGTGGGAGTTGCCTCCCCGGCTTACTTCCAATAATAATAGATTTTGATCCCGGACGCAACAAAAATCTGTATTTTTTTATTGGAATTTTGTTTGGCAACATACCAATTCTTGTAACGGATTGATTGCAGGGCACATATCTTCCAGGCATCGCTATGCGAAGAAAGCTCGCCACGTGGTGACCACGAGCACGTGCGTGACCATTCCGGCGCGGATACTGCCGGCCTGGTTGCGGGCGCGGCCGCAGAACCAACCAAGCACGGTCGCCACGGGTACCCACCGCCAGTTGGGGAAGCCGCGGAACCAGAGGTGGGCCAAGCCAAACAGCAGCGATGTCGAGAAAAGCGCGGCGGTCCGGCTCCAGGTCCACTCCTCGAACCATTGCTGGAGCACGCCCCGAAACAGGAACTCCTCGAACAGCACGACCACCCACAACATGCCGAGAAAGGTACCGGCGAGGACCCAAATCGGCGGGGGCGCGGCGAAGCGGACTGCCTTCAGCGCCAGCGCCAGGGGAAGCCCTATGGGCACGAAACACAAGTAGTTGAGCGCGCCGATGCGCCAATCGTTCCACTTGGGCAGGAAGCCGTAGCCGGTCTCGTGAATGCGGCGCTCCAGGGTCAGGGTCATGACGGTCATCTGGATCAAGGCCAACTTCCCGAGATAGGTGGCATCGACGCCGTGGTAGGGCTGGGGATAAATGGAATCGAAGTACCGGCCCAGCATCACGGAGGCGATGAGCGCCAGAAAGGCGATATCGGTGAGGGCGGCGGCCGGCAAGAGTAGGTACCAGAGGCCGAGCGCCAGCGAGAGGGCGGCCAGACGCACGAGGCCGATCCAATGAAACTCGACCGCGCCACAGCAGCACACCAGGTACGGGAGCACGGTCGAGGCCAGCAGGAAACCGGTCAGGCGTGCTCCGGCGAGGCGCTCGCGCAAGGCGGGGAAAGCCGGAACCAGATAGAAAGGATATTCGACGAGAAAGGCTGCCAGGACGGGCACGGCCGCCCAGCTTGGAATGCCCTTAAGCCGCGCGTACAGAACGCCCGCCGCGCCCAGCGCCATCCAGCCGATCAGCACAGCCGCCCGGAAGCCGCCGAGCGTTTTAGCCATCGGTATCATTCTAACATTGGCGCTTTGGGCGCCCGCGAGACCGAAACCGAAGGCGAGGCTAGGGCGAGGGCGCCGGAGGGTGCCCCATCGCCCTACAAGGGCGCGGTGTAGGGGCCGGGCAAGCCCGGCCCAACAATCGGCAACCCAAGGGCCCGGCCGCGACCAAATCCACTCCGCAACGCGCTGAATGCAAATTGGTTGGCGACACGGGTTACGGAATCCCGGGGCTGCCAAACGTCACCGGCCACTCCGGCGGGCGGCCGGCCCCGGTTGGTTCCTCTCTTACGGTACTGGTACTTTCAAGCCAAAATCAGGTTTTCCCCCCCAGAATCAGCGATTTGCGATAGTACCGAAGGGCAAAAAAAACGCCATAATCCTGTTGACTAGGAAGGCTGGTTGTCGTAATCTTGAATGGAAATCAGTTGTAGGCCTGCCGATATTGTCTCTGAGGAGATGGCTTTGGAGGAGGCGGTCGGCATCAGAGTTAGAGGTTTCGTTTACCGAGCAGAACTCGGAAAAGGAGTTTTACGAACATGAAGAAATGCTTAGTAGTTCTAACGGGGATCATGCTGCTAGCCCTGTTTGTGCCCACGGCAAGCGCGAGCTTTATTGTGTGCCAAACGTCCGTGGTCACTGTGGGCGGATCGGCGGTAACCTTGACATGCCCATCGATAGTCGTACCAACCGGGGAGTTTCTTTCCGGGGTGGATCTTGAGTTGGTGGATGACGCTCAGGGACCGTCAGGCGCAGGTTCTACCATCGAATGGACTTGGAACACCTTTACGGGCGTTACACAAGCGGGGACCCAGTGGAATGAGGAACAATCCACCGACGGGGTCAGCTTTGGTTCTTGTTACACCGTCGCGGGTTCAATTGTCGCCACGTGCCCCTCGATATTGGGGACCTATGCGGAGAACGTATTATCGGGCGGTACGTTCAACCAAGTGACCGTAAATGTTACGGCGACAGCTCCTGCCGGTGGTCTTGATACGGCGGGCAGCGCTTCCGCCCGCTTGTATGTCCAGTACGACTATACGTCGAACACCCCCGAGCCGGCGACGCTGAGTCTGATGGGCGGGGCTCTGTTGGGCCTCAGTTTATTGGGCAAGAAGCTTTTCCGCCGGTAGGGATCGTGGTCCCGCTGCTTGGGCAACGGTTTGAAACGGGGCGCAGTGCCACTGTAGTTTAGGTTTGCGCCCGGTAGTCAGGCTTGGAGCAGCCTGAAACCGCAGGCATTGGTTCTGCCGGTGCCGGCCCTCCGCGTCAGGGATGCGCGGCTGGACACAAGCGGTTTTGCAAGCAAATCTTCATTTCACCTTCTGCATTGGCCGGGTCGCCCGAGGCGCCCCGGCCTTTGTTTTTTGGGCCTGCGCGCTGGCGGCTGCCGCACAGCCTCGGCCGTCTGCCTGTCAGAGGCCTTCCGCGAGCAAAGCCTCGGAAACCATACTGCCGGCAGTGGCCGCGGAATCGGCGTAGTAGCTCCCGCTCCGATATTGCGCTGCCAGGGCTGGCACACGGTTGGCGCGCTCGGATCCAAATGCGGACATGGCGCGGGCAAGTGTCTCCGAGATGCTGGAAAGATCGACGCGATCATCGATTTTGCCGGTTGCGGCGGTTCCAGTCTGGGCCCCTTGGTTGCGGTTGGACTTCCCGGTTTCCTGGGATCGCGCGGACTCGGCCGCGCCCGTTAGGTTTCGATTATCGACTCTCATTCAGTGTGCCAACCTTTGGCTGAGTGACTTATCGGCAGGCCGCCCGCGGTCCTCCAGCGACTTTTGCGAGAATCTTTCGCAGACCACTTCCAGAGCCAATGCTGAATCGATTGGCAGGCGGAAGCGCCCAATGCCACTTCAGTAAGCCGCTGCGGTGTCCAGGATGAATCGTGGGACGGTCCCCCTGGACCGCAGGCCGACGCCCGGGTCCGCCCCACGAATTCGGCAGCAGTCCGGTATGCCTACCGGCATTCCCCGAAGAACGTCGGCACGGACGCCGACGTGGCAACCTAAAAGGTCGCTCCACGGTGCGCCGCACCATACTAGGCTTATTTAAGGGGCATGGGGCGGAAGCGCCTGCCCTACCTTACCAGGCTTATTTAAGGGGCATGGGGCGTAAGCGCCTGCCCTATCTTACAGGTAGTCTTTCGCCAACTCGCGCTTGTCGTAGCCGTCCAGCACGTGAACCATGCGGATCTTCTTGAGAGCGGCCGGGGAAAGCTGGCCGATGGGGATGTAGACGATGGTGCGGCCGGCACGGGAGGCCACCGTCTTGAAAATGGAGCGCGGCGGCTTGGCGGCCACGTAAACCACGTGCCGGTGGACGGAATAGTCGAGCGCGGCCAGTAACAGGCGCTCGGATTTCCTCTCCGCGAACTGGTAATCCGCGTCCTGCCACACGTCGGACAGGCGCCGTGGCGGAAGGCTCATGAGGAAACCGCCATACTCGGCGCGTCCCATGCCCGGCCCCACCAGGTGGTCGAAGGGGAAGGTGGAGTAGAACGCCATGTCGGATTCGTTGCGGCTCTCGCCGAGCCAGGTGGTCAGGTAGGGGTAGCGGTTGTCGCGGTCCTCATCGAAGATCACCACCACCGCGCCCACTTCGCCCTGAACCTTCTGAAACTGACGCACATAGATGCGGCCTTCGTACCATTTGCGGATGGTCTCGCGGATATCGATACCGTCCAGAATGGAGGTGGTAAACGGCTCGACGCGCACGCGTTCTTCGGAAAGGATGCTCTTGCCCTTCTTCTTGAGAAAGCGGCCGTAGTCTTCGATGACGAGGTCCTCGGGCGGATAGGAACAGATGCCGGCGCCGTTCAACTGGCTGGCCCATTCGCCCGGAAACTTCTCTTTCCGGCGCGGCTTCAATCCCACGGGACGTAGGCGCCGCTTGGGGCTCGGCAAGCGGCGGCGGAGGCGAATGCGCCGGGTATCCATCCACATTTCTTCGCCCGACAGGCGCACGGTGACCAGGTCCGAAGCGGTGTTCTGAGGCGGATAGCGGCCGGCCGCCTCCCAGACCTCCCAGGCGTAGTTGTCGCCGGCTATGGCGCGCGCCGCCACGGCCAGGTCGTAGAGGCCGGCCGAGAGGTCGTTCGCGGCCAGCGCCAGGTTGCGGGTATAGCGGGCCAGCAGGCGGCGCTGCCAGTGGGCGATGCGCTCGCCGGTGGAGGCCTCATACTGCTTTTCGGCTTCGCGGAAGACGGCCAGTTGCGCGTGGCGCCGGTCGATGAGGCGCCAGTCGGCCGCAGAGCGGCGAAACTCCTCGTAGCGCCATTGAAGCCGCGGATATTCGATCAAGATCGCCGCCAGCGACGCCGGGTGCGGGTTGAACAGCTCGACACCCTCGCGGCGCGCGCGGGCCAAGGGCTGAGCTTGGGGCTCCTCCATGGCGTCCAGCAAGGGGTCGAGCAGGTTGAGCGACACTACCACCAGGACGTTCGCCAGAGGATCGGCGCCTTGCAGTTTCCAGGCGATGCCGGCGGCGTGCCGCGCGATTTCCTGGGAGCGCGGCTGCGGGTAAACGCGGTACGCCTCGATGTACCGCTCGAGGCCGATATGGCGGATGGCGTAGGCGTCCGGGTAGGCGTCTTTCAGGTGCGGGCGCTGGCCGGCGTCGGGATCGACGAAAACGATTTCCGCTCCGATCTCGAGGCCGGTGCGAATGGCCTCGGTAAACGGGTCGGCCGGCTCGATGGGGACGTAGATGGCCTGGTCGAGGCCCAAGGTCTCGTCCGGGTAGAAGATCAGCGACATTTCGGGCAGGCGCGCCACGGCGCGCATCCAGGCGGCCTGTAGAGTGGCCGGCAATTCGAGCGCGATCACTTGCGGGCGCTGGCCGAGAATCGCCTGGCGCACCTCGAGGGCGAACTCGAGGCGGCCGGGCACTACCGGAAAGTAGGTGAAGCGGCCGCGCTTCAGGCTTCCGGGATCAGGAAGCGGAAGGTCGATTTCTCCGGACATACCGCAAGGCTTCTTCCCCCAGCACCTGAACGATGGCGATTTCGAGCGCCTCGTTCTCGCCGGTCCGCCGGGTGACCAGACTCTTCAGCTTGATGGCGAAACGGCCGACGTTGATGCCGTCGCGCACGGTGTAGCGCTCATCGGCGGCGTGGGCGAGCTGGAGAAAATCCGTCACGTAATTCAAGATGCGTTCCGCGGCGAAGGGAAGGTTCTCTTTCAGGATGTGGTACTCCTCGTCGCGTTCGGGAAAGTCGATGAAGATCTGGGGCTGCAGCCGGGAGTGAATGTACTCGGGCAGCTCGAAGGTGGAGGCGTCGTCGTTCATGGTGGCCACCAGCCGGAAATGGGGATGGGCCTGGATCTTGATGCCAGCGACGATGGACTCCACATAGCGGCGATTGTCGAGCAGCGGCGCCAGGCTGGCCCAGCTCTTCTCGCTCATGCGGTTGCCCTCGTCGAGAATGGCGATGCCGCCGCGGAGCATGGCGGTGACCAGCGGCGATGCCACGTAGCGCAGGCTGCCCTGGCCCTCGATGACGGGAGTGATCAGCAGATCTTCCGGGCGCGTGTCCATGGTGGCTTGCAGGATGTACACCTCGCGCCCCATGCGCTTGCCGGCGGCGTAGGCGAGGGTGGTCTTACCGACGCCCGGTTTACCCAGCAGGCGTGGATTCATGGGCAGGTCCTGTTCGTTCACCACCATCCACGCGGCCAGCAATTGCCGCATCAGCTCGTCCTGCCCGACCCACTGGACGGCGACCTCATCGGGATGCGCCAGGTGCAAGGTGACGCCTTCGATCTCGACAGTCATAGGCTCCTTTTCATTATGGGCGAACTACTGGGCAGGCTGGTGTAGTGCGGCGTCCGTGCCGGCGTTCTTCGGGGAATGCCGGTAGGAATACCGGCATGGGTCGCGGTAGGGACAGCGGTTGCCCACTGCCCCCCGCACAGACCCGTGC
>JBAWDI010000844.1:0-7585 GCA_049590695.1 Bryobacteraceae bacterium | reverse complement strand
TTGGAATACGCGACCGGAAGGGGGGAACCAGGTTCGGGAACAAGCGGTTGAGGGCCAAAATCGTCCAGTGTTTTCAATGGCGATCAAGGCCCCTTCCGGCTAATTGGGACAGCACTGAGGCATGCCTCGCCCCTACGGCCGAATGATGTAATCCGGCCAGCAGGTCTGGGGATCGTCGATCCCCAAACGGATCACGTTGCTCGATGCGCTCCCAGGCTGAGCGAACTTCGGGTCCAGGATCTTGGCGATCTGGTCGCGCGCGCCTTCCAGGTGCGCCTTGCTCTCCCGGTCCGCGGTCTTCGCCAGCGCGGCGGCGATGGATGCGTTCAGCGACCGCAGCTCGGCTCGGTAGAGCGACTTCTCGTCGGCGCTGGCGGCGGCCGGAAGCATCGCCAGCAACTCGGCGGGTATCCCAGCGGGAATGGCGGGCGCCGCGCCGTTGATCTTGTTATTCGCCAGGTCGAGGTAAGCGTGCTGCAAGTTGCGGCGGTATGCGTCGACCTTTACTTGCGGGGCGTCCAACTCCTTCCAGAGGCCCTTGCGCACAGTGGCCAGGAAATCGGCCGGCGTGTAGGCGGCGCTGCCATCCACGGCTTCCTGCTCCACCATGCGGGCGAAACGCGCTCTGCTCAGCAGGTTGGTCAGCACGGTGTTCTGAGCATTGCGGATGCGGCCCAGAGCCCCGGTCGGTTCGATGCGCCGCAAGATCTGCGGATCGACGGTCCAGGTGGGCGTGATGAAGGCGTTTTCATTGAGGAATTTCACCGCCGCCTCCTGGCGCGCCTTGGGCACCGGGGTGAACAGAACGCCCTCCTGCCCGACATATTTCTCGCGCGTGTCGAATCCGCCGCCGATGGCCGCCACGTGGCCCATCTCGAGCGTCCACTGCCCCAGCATGCGCCCGTAAAGCTCGGCCAGATCGTCGTAAGGCTCGCCCTCCTAGGCGGTGGTGGCGGGCATCAGCATCTTGGCCACGCGCTGGAGATTCTTCACGCCCTCGGTGGTCGATTTGATGGCGTCGGCGTCGCCGATAGCTTCAGTAAGTTCGCCGGGGTCCGAGCCGGCCGAGTTGTAAGTCGAGAATCGAAACCACGGCGTGGTGTCCTGCTCGTGCGCCCACTTATCGAGCGTGGGCTTCTCCTCTTCCGCGGTCTTGGCGCCGGGGATAGGCGTATAACCCCACTTAGTAGCCCAAACGTCATACGGACCGATCCTGGGCACAAGGTCTTCGACGGCGACATGGTCTTCGGGCTGGGCCACGTAGTCGAAGCGCGCGTAGTCCATGATGGAGGGCGCCGCACCCATCTTGTGCATCCACTCCTTGTCGCGCACCTTCTCTTGCGGATAAGTTGAGCTGGCTTTCATATTGTGCTGGAAGCCCAGCGTGTGGCCGACTTCATGCGCCACCACGTACTCGAGCAGCCGGCCCATGAGGTCGTCCGGCAGCGGCAGCTTCTGCGCGCGCGCGTCGAGCGGGCCGACTTGCACGAAGTACCAGTCGCGCTGGAGGTTCATGATGTTGTGATAGAACTGAATGGGTGCGTTGAGGATTTCGCCCGTGCGCGGGTCGTGAATGTTCGGCCCCATGGCGTTCTCAATGGTGGAGGGCAGCCAGCGGATGACGGAGTTGCGCACGTCCTCGGGGCTGAAATCGGGGTCCTCCTCGGGCGTGGGCGCGATCTTGGCAATGATAGCGTTCTTGAAGCCGGCGGCCTCGAAGGCCGGCTGCCAGTCTTCCACGCCTTTTTTCAACCACTCGCGCCACTTCACGGGCGTGGCCGAATCGATGTAGTACACCAGGAGCTTCACCGGCTCCGACACGGCGGCGCTGGGGTCCTTCTTCTCCAGGCGCCAGCGGTCGATGAAGCGGACGCGCGGCGCGCGCTGCTCGTCCTTGCTGTAGTCCATCATGCTGGTGGCGAAATAGCCGACGCGCTCATCAATGGTTTGAGGCACGCCTGCGAGTCATAGATAGATGCTGAGTAGCTCTACATGAGCATTCGATTCGACGCCTTAGCTCTCTGAAGACCTACGGGGAGCCGTTAGGCCGATCCCGCGGCATTATGGAACCAGTTCCAATGTCTCCCGTCGCCGCTGGTCGACGCGAAGCCTTTCAAGGGGCTCCGGGAGTTCATTACCACCTCAGTTGCAACGCTTCGTGGCCACGAAGAAAACCGTGGAAGGAATTGTGGTGGGCAACCCCTCCTGTTTTCACCATAGCAGACGACTCCAAGCGTCTGACGGTAAGTGGATGAAACTACAAGGAAAGAAAGTTGTGACTCAAAAACGTTTCGTTGGTTTGGCGGCGCGGGGTCGCTAGCCGGCGGCACGCCAGAGGACAAAGCTGGTGCGATATAAGGTCCCTATAAAAGGACTACTTGCGGATGGGACGCTACTAGCCAGTCGCCTGAGAAGGAGGACCACGGGTGCGGAAAAGTCGATTGGCGGCACGTGGAGGACGCGCGTAAAGAAGATTTGCTGATGTGCCGCAGCGAGTTGTTTAACACGGCTGCGTCGATCGATCACTGGCTTCATCCGCACGCTAAGGCTGCGGCAATAGCCCTAGGCATGCTCATTCCTGGTTCAACCGGAAACGTCATTCTTGCGAACGGGATCAACATGAAGACCGGCAACACCTCATGGCTTCAAATGTCCAGCCCCAACCCGTTCCCACAGCCGTCGTCTTCCCCGGAAGCGGCCCGAGATCTCGAGAACTGCGAAGGTAGGGTGGAAGCCGCTTTCAGGTTAGTGCAGGTCCCCGTATTCCTCCGGATTGAAGCGGAGGCGGGCAAAACTTATTATGTTAAGTGGCCTGTCTCCTCATCGGGCGGCAAGTTAACGCTTGAGAACGAGGCGGCTGGAGAGAAAGAAGCTAGAAAGCTCCACGTCGCCAAGGATTGAACGCTTTTTTTCGCTCCAGCCCCCATATTTCCGTCCCGAAACGACCCCTTTTGGGAAGATCGGCCATATCCACCTGACCGTCCAACGCCCATCGCTCGGAGGTGGCGCTTTCCGGGCGTAGCGCCTCTGTCCGGTGTCGCCAGAGGCAAATCGTCGCAACACCGGTGGCCACCGATCCGCGAACTATGTCAGACGATATCAATTCTCTATATAATCGAAATATATGAAGCCGCTCCTGATCCAGTTGGACGAACGGACGCTCGTTGCGCTGAACCGCGTAGCAGCCCCTGAAAAGCGAAAGAGATCCGAGTTTGTCAGGCAGGCGATTCGCCGGGCGGTCCGTCAAGCCGAGTATCGCGCCATGCGTGACGCCTACCGCAAACGGCCCGATTCAGGGCAGAATGTGGACGACTGGTCCACGCCGGAGGAATTCAGGCAGTGAGGCAGTTCGAAATCTGGTGGGCGACTTTGCCCGCACCAGCCGGCCGGCAGCCGGTTTTGCTGCTGAGTCGCAACGACGCGTACCAGTACCTCGGCAAGTTCGTCGGCGCAGAGATCACCACGACCATCCGCACGATTCCTGTGGAGGTGCGGCTGGGTAGTCGAGAGGGGATGCCGTCGCCTTGTGTCGCAAACCTGGACAACATTCGCACCGCGGCGCGGGGGTGGTTCGATTCCCGCGCTGGCACGCTGGCGCCATCGCGGCACAGAGAGGTGAAGCGCGCGTTGGGATATGCTCTGGGATGGGACGAACTGATTGACCTCGGCTCGACGCCTTCTGGTTGAACCGGCCGTATCACGCCCATCGCCGACTCGCAAGGACCAGACCGCCGTCTCTACCCCATCCACTGCGGATTGCGCGACGTTCCGTCTGCCTGCGCGGTGGTTTTGAAAGTCTCGTACTTGCCTGAGAGCGCCGCTTCGCGCGTCTTGGCCAGCAGCGCCGAAAGCTCGCTCTGGGTGAGCGGCTTGAAGGTGCGCGCGGCTTCGAACGCCTGGTCGAGTGTTTTTTGATCGCTGCAGCCTGTGATCACTACGGAGGTGGGCAGGTTGAGCGCATAATGCAGGCACTCGATGCCGGTCGCGAGGTTGTCGCGCGGAATCGATCCGGCAGCCATGGGTTTCATTCCCAGCACGGCGATCCCCTGATCCACCAGCTTGGGGACTACCTGGTGCGCGAAGCTGCGGAACTGGGCGTCCAGAATGTTCAGCGGCATCTGCGCGGTGTCGAAATGGAACTTGTGCGCCTGCGCCGCTTCGAGCATGCGGAGATGAATGTAGGGGTCCTTGTGCCCGGTGAAGCCGACGTAGCGGAACTTCCCGGCCTTCTTGCCCTCGAGCAGCGCCTCCACCGGCCCGTCATTGAAGAAGCGGTCCGGGTCTTCCATGCGGATCACCTCGTGATACTGCATCAAATCGACGTGGTCGGTCTGGAGGCGCTGGAGCGATTCATCGATCTGCCGGGCGGCGGCGGCCTTGGTGCGCCCGTCGAACTTGGTCATGAGGAAGACCTTTTGCCGGTAGCCGTCGCGCAGCGCCTTACCCATCAGCACTTCGCACTTGCCGTCCATGTAGTCCCAGGAATTGTCCAGGAAAGTGATGCCGCGGTCGATGGCGGAGCGGATGAGGCGGATGGATTCCTGCTCCTCCCGGGGAATGCCGATATGGTAGCCGCCCAACCCGATGGCGGAAACGCGTTCGCCAGCCGGCCCCAGCTTGCGGTAGATCATGTCGCCTTGATGTTCGTCGGCGGCGAACAGGCCCTGGGCAATCAGAGTGGCGATGGAGAGGCCGCCCACCGTACCCAGAAACTCGCGGCGGCCCGGATTATCGAGGTCATGCATGTGAAGAACCCTCCTGTTGGCTACTATCCTATCATTCCTTTCACGGGGGTTGCAGGTTACTGAGCAACGGTGAAGGTCTGTTTGATTTCGCCGGTCTGGTTGCCGATGGCGTCTTTGACCGCGACCGCAATGGTGTATTCGCCCGGACGAATGTCGCTCTGCAGGCTGATGCCGAATGAGGCGGCGACGTAGCGCTTGGGGTAGAAGGATTCCGACTGCTCCACGGCGGGCTCGGGCTGCGTCCAGAGCACCTTGCCGCTGGGCGCAATCACCGAAGTCACGTAGCTGACATCCACGCGGTTGTTTGGCCCGTACTTGAAACCGGTGATGTCGAACCTGGCCCATACGCCGTCGCCGGGGTGATAGATGGCCTTGTCGAGCGGCTGCGCGTCGTCCTCGCCGCGGAAGAAGCGGAAGTTGCGCACCACCGGCGTTTCGCTCGGCTCGACATCATGGCCGCGCACCTCAAACGGCACCGCCAGCTCCGCCACCGTCTTGGCCAGCACGTCCTCGGCCTTGACCACGATCTTGTAGGTTCCCGAGGCCACCAGGGGCGGAATCTGCACTTCGGTCTCGATCTTCGGCATCCACTCTTTGTCCTGCGGCGCGACCTCCGTGACGAGCTCGTTCTTGTACAGCTCGACAATCGGGACGCCTTTCGGATCGAACGCCTGCACCGAATAGGTCAGGTGGATCTGCTCGTCGGGCGACTTCGAATAACCCGCCACGCGGCAGGTGAAGAACAGCGTTTCGCCGGCAACGTGCTCGTAGCTGGCGGGGGTGGGTATGCCCCCATCGCTTTGAGCGACGATGGGCCGGAGGATTTCGAGCGCCGGAGCGGCGGTCAGCAGGGCGGGTAAGACGGCAAGCAAGAGGATGGGGCGCATGGGGAAGCCTTATGTACGATTGTAGGCCTTCTTTCGACGCGGAGGCGCGGGGGCGGAACTGTGCGGGAGGGTCTCTTTCGACGCGGAGCCGCGGAGACGCGGAGAAAAACGCAGAGAAGAAGAAAAGGAGAATAAAGTCAAAACCTGAGGGCGCGGAGGAAGCGGAGAATCGTGAAAAAGCGAGGGCGTGGCGTTTGTCACGGCCTCATTGCGCCAGCCTTCATCATCTCCGCTGCCTCTGCGCTCTCAGATTCTTGACTTGTTTTTTCTTCTCTGCGTTTTTCTCCGCGCCTCCGCGTCAAATAGACGGTTTCCAGTTTGGCGAAGAGTTACAACACCGTTCGCAGGTAGCGGCCGGTGTAGGAAGCCTCTGCCTTCGCGATGGTCTCCGGCGTTCCCGCGGCTACCACGTAGCCGCCGCGGGCGCCGCCTTCCGGGCCGAGATCGATCACCCAATCCGCCGCCTTGATTACATCCAGGTTGTGCTCGATGACGATCAGGCTTCCCCCGTTTTCGATCAGCCGCCGAAAGGCGGATAAGAGCTTGGAGATGTCGTCGAAGTGCAGGCCCGTGGTGGGCTCATCGAAGATGAAGAGCGTGCCCTCGCAATTGGCCATGGCCAAATGCGCCGCCAGCTTCACGCGCTGCGCCTCGCCGCCGGAGAGCGTGGTGGCAGATTGGCCCAGGCGCAGATAGCCCAGGCCCACGTCGTCCAGCACCTTCAGCTTGCGCACCAGGCGCGGCGTGGCGCGGAAAATGTCCATGGCTTCGCGCACCGTGAGCTGCAACGCCTGGTGGATATTGAGTCCGTTGTAGCGAATCTCGAGGATGCCGCTCTTGTAGCGCGTGCCCTTGCACTCTTCGCACACCAGCTCGACGTCGGCCAGGAATTGCATCTCGACGGTCACCGTGCCGTCGCCCTGGCAGACCTCGCAGCGGCCGCCGGGGATGTTGAAGGAGAAGTGTCCGGCTGTATATCCGCGCTTCTGGGCCTCGCGCGTGGAGGCGAACAGGGCGCGGATTGTGTCGAACGCCTTGATGTAGGTCACCGGGTTGGAGCGCGGCGTGCGCCCGATGGGCGACTGATCGATCATGACGGTGTTGGCGATCCGTTCGGCGCCTTCGACCTTCCGGCACGGCGCCGGCGAAGCGGCGGAGAGATCTCCTTCGGCGTCGATCTCCGGCTCGGAATGGCGCACTAGCGATCGGTAGAGCACGTCGTGGACGAGCGTCGATTTTCCCGATCCTGAAACGCCCGTGATGGCCACCATCATGCCCAGGGGAATCTCCACATCGAGATTCTTCAGGTTATGCGCGCGCGCCCCTGAAATCCGCAGCACGCGCTTGGGATTGATAGCGCGGCGCGGGGTGCCCCCTGGGCCCGGCATGGAGACGCGCAGCTCGCCGCGCAGATAACGCGCGGTCAGCGATCCGTTGCCACTGGCCACCAGCTTCTCGAAAGGCCCTTCGAAAACGATTTCGCCGCCGCGCTCGCCGGCGCCCGGGCCAAGATCGACAATGTGATCCGCCGCCCGCATCACGTCGGCGTCGTGCTCCACCACCACAATGGTGTTGCCCAGCTCGCGCAGTTCTTCGAGAATCCGGATGAGCCGCCCGGTGTCGCGGCTGTGCAGGCCGATAGAAGGCTCGTCGAGCACGTAACACGCGCCCACCAGGCGCGATCCGAGGCAGGTGGCGAGCTGGATACGCTGCGCCTCGCCGCCGGAAAGCGTGGACGCCAGGCGGTCGAGCGTGAGGTAATCCAGCCCGACGTCGTTGAGGAACTTCAGCCGCTGGCGGATCTCCACCAGGATCTTGTCGGCGATGGCGGTTTCTTCGGGGCTGAGCTCCAGCGCGCCGAAAAACGCATACGCCTCGGCGATGTTCATGCGCACCACGTCGGCCAGGTTCTTCCCACCCACGCGCACAAAGAGCGCCTCTTTGCGTAGCCGC
>JBAWDI010000843.1:0-3283 GCA_049590695.1 Bryobacteraceae bacterium | reverse complement strand
CGATGGTGCGCGGCGATGTGGCGGCGGTTCGCGCGGCCACCGATGCCGGCGCCGCCGCGGCGCGACGCGTGGGCGAACTCATCTCGGTGCATGTCATCCCGCGTCCGCACCAGAGCCTGGAAGACGTGCTGCCGATCGGCAAGTCTCAGGCGCAGAACGCCGGCAAGTAGCCGGCGGCAGAGGCTTCATGATTCTCGCCCGCGTGGTGGGCACCGTGGTTGCCACACGGAAAGACCCCCGTTTGGAAGGCTTTAAACTGCTCGTCGTCAAGCCGGTTTCTCCCGAAGGGAAGGACGAGGCCGGCTACATCGTGGCCGTGGATACCGTGAGTGCGGGCGCTGGCGAGCGTGTCATCACGGTCTCCGGAAGCTCGGCCCGCATGGCCGACGGCTGCAAGGATAGGCCCGTCGACACCGCCATCGTCGGCATCGTCGACGAAGTGCACCTGGACTAGCTCATGTACCTGGGCCGCGTGGTGGGTTGCGTCTGGTCCACCGTCAAGAATCGCAATCTGGAGGGTCACCGGATGCTGGTGATTCAACCCGTGACTCCGGAACTCGCCAACACCGGCCAGCGGATCGTTTGTACCGATTGCACCGGGGCGGGCGCCGGGGAGCTGATCTACTGGGTTCGCGGCCGGGAAGCCAGCTACGCTCTTCTGCCGCTAGAGCCGGCCACCGACACCACCGTGGTGGCGATTGTGGATTCGGTCCACCTGAAATCGGCGGCCGCGCCCGCGCCCGCGCCTCCGGCCAAGGGCCGCAAGCCGTCGCGGAAGGCTGGCTCATGCTGATCGCGCGAGTCATTGGAGAATTGACGGCCACCTACAAGCACCCCAGCCACGAGGGGCGCAAGATCCTGATGGTGCAGCCGCTCAACCTGGATGGCACCAACCGCGGTGTCGCCGTGGTGGCGCTGGACGCGGTGGACGCGGGCGTCGGCGACAAGGTGCTGGTGGTCACCGAAGGTTTCGGCGCATGCACCTCGGTGGGCCGGTTTCTACAACCCATTGACATGGCGGTGATTGGCTTTATCGACCAGATTGAACTCCTGCCGGGCGTTTCCTGAGCGCCCGCTCCGGTGCGAAATCAGCCGCGCGGCCAGCGCCAGTCCCAATACCCACTTCACCAGTTCCACTCCCCAATAAAAACCGTGCAGCACCGAAAACTGGGTGCGGACCCGGGAGGGCGCATCGGGAGGAAGAAAGTCGATCATCCTGCCGAGCGAAATCACGGCCGGGGTGAGCAGGATGTGCTGAACCACGACGGTGGCAATCATCGACAAAATCAGGAAGAGCACGACCTTGTTTTCCTTGGTTGCGAACAGCACGAAAAAGAGAAACAGCGCTCCCATGGCGATCTGCACGGATTCCCACTTCTCGAGATACCAGCGGTTCTGCTCGGCGACCTGGTAGCGAAGCAGCAGGCGCGCGTCGGCGCGGCCGAGCGCCTTGAACTGCAACGTAGCCACCGCGTGGGGCCGGTCCAGCAGGCGGTCCACCGAGCTAAAGCTGGCGGCGGCGACCCAGGCCATGAGGAGTGCGCCCCCCATCCATAGGCCCAGCAGGAAACATGCTAATCGGCGGGAATTCATGATGAATATCCGATTCTAGCGCAGGGGATGCGGGAAAGGCGCTTTCGCCTGTCACGAACTCGGCCTCTTCTATTGCCTGCCGATCTTTGTGCCGATGACCTCTCCCGAGACGATGATTTCCACCCGCCGGTTCTGCTGGCGGCCCGCCGCGGTGGCGTTGTCGGCCACCGGCATCGAACTGCCGAACCCCACCGCGATCAGACTGGTCTCCGGCAATCCCTGTTCGATCAGGTACTTCCGCACCGAATCCGCGCGCTGGTCCGAAAGTTTCTGGTTCAATGCATCGCTTCCCGTGCTGTCGGTGTGTCCCTCAATGTCGAGCTTCAATCCCGGATGAGCCAGCACGATGCCGGCCAGCCTGGCCAGCTTTTCCCGCGCGATCGGACGAAGCTCGAACTTGCCGGTATCGAAGAGCACATCGGCCATGTTGATCACCAGTCCGCGCGGGGTGTCCCGGGTGTCGAGAATACGGTTGAACTGTTCCAGCAACTGCGCGCGCAGAGCCTCGGCGGACTGGCGGGCCTGCTCCGCCTCGGCCATGGCTTTGGCCTCCCGCTCGTCGGCTTCGGCCTTGGTTCTTGCGGCCAATGCCTCCGCGTCGGCCTTGGCCTGGGCCAGCGCGTCGGCCTCGGCCTTGGCCTTCGCCGCCTGAGCATCGGCCTCCATCTTGGCTTTCACCGCGGCGAGTTCCGCTTCCGCTTTGATCTTGGCCTCGCGGGCGGCCGCCAGTTCAGCCTGGCGCTGGGCTTCTTCATCGGCCTTCCTCTTGGCTTCGGCCGCCTCGGCGGCCGCTTTGGCCTCGGCTTCGGCCTTGGCTTGGGCCGCCGCGGCGTCGCGCGCCTGCGCGATGCGCTCCTCCTCCTGGCGTTGAGCGGCGAGGGCGCGTGCGTCTTCGGCGAACTGCACCGCCTGTCTCGCGGCCGAGACAATCTCCTGATTGCCGGCCTTCCGCGCCAGGGCGTCTTCTGCCTTCTTCAAGCTCTCTTCCGCCTTGGCCAAAGTGTCCGCCGCATACCGATCCGCGCCGCGCGCCCGGGCGATTTCCACGGCGTTGCGGGCTTCGTACATTTCCAATGGAACGTGCTTGAGGTCCAGCGATAGCGCCAGCGGATTTCCCAGTTGCTCGTACTGCGCGCGCGCCATCAGCTTGTACTCGTGGACCAGGAGAACCTCGCCCTTGGTGTTCTTCGCGATCTCATTTTCCAGCACCAGAACCTCGCTGGGCTGGCGCACCGAAAAGTACGGTTCCGCGGCGACAAACAGCGAGAAGGCCTGCAACTGCGTGCTGGTTCTCAGCTTGCCTTCCCCGGCGCTGTTGATGCGAATTTCGCCCAGGTTGTAGGTGCTGCCCTCCGGGGATACGGCCCACAGCACATAGGTCAGAAACCCGGCGCCGAACCTAGTTGGCTGCGGCAGGCCCGCAACGTCCGCCTCGATGGTGGTCGCCCCCGTCTTGGCCTCCACCTTGGCTTCGCCGTGGGCTCCCGGAATCGCGCCCGTGGCAACCAGCGCGATCTTTGTCGCGCCGCCGCCAACCCGGTAACCGATGGCCTGAACCGGCTTATCGAATTGTTGATTGGCTGGGGCTGCCTCTGGCTGGGTCTGGCCGGCGGCGATGCCAGCCCATACGCCCATAACCAGGAGTGGGAGCCATGCCGCGGTGGGACTCTTCATAGTCTCTTCCTTTCAC
>JBAWDI010000842.1:0-1833 GCA_049590695.1 Bryobacteraceae bacterium | reverse complement strand
GCGGCGGTGTAGGCCGTGCCGCCGTTTTCGGCGGGCGCTTCTTCTTCTTCACGGCCAGCGGCTCTTCCGATGGCGCCTTGAGCCACTCCGGGACATTTCCGCATACGTCGCACATCTCGCAGCGCTGCCACTTGGGAATCTGGCCGAAGTGCGTGCAGATCTGCAAATGCCGGCAGCGGGCGCTCTCGACGAACCGCCGGACGGCGTGGTACCGCTGCCAGGCGCGCTCCTTCTCGTCGCGGTCTTCCAGCTTTTCGATGAAGTAGGCCAGCAGGCCGGCGTCTTTCGGCTGCCACAGCAGGGCGCAATCGGCGGGCAAGCCGTCGCGCCCAGCGCGGCCCGCCTCCTGATAAAACTGCTCGACGGATTTCGGCAGCGAGGTGTGGATGACGGCGCGCACGGCCGGCTTGTTGATCCCCAGCCCGAAGGCGATGGTGCCCACCAGCACACGCACTTCGTCGTTCATCCAGCGCTCCTGGTTGCGGCGCCGATTTGCGGTCTCCATCTGGCCGTGGTATGGGACGGCTGCGATGCGCCGGTCCGCCAGAAAATCCACGGTCTGTTCCACCGCGGCGATGGTGGGGGCATACACGATGGCGCTTTCGCCCTGGTAGGCGCGCAGGGCCGCCAGCAGCAGGCGCGGGTGCGTCTCCTTATCGCACTGGTGCGCCACGTAACGCAGATTGGCGCGGTGAAAGCTGGCGATGTACTTGTGCGGATCGCGCAGGCGCAGTTGTTCCAGAATGTCGTGCCGGACGCGCTTGGTGGCGCTGGCGGTGAACGCCGCGATGGGCTTATCGGGGAAGTTCTCGCGCAGCGAGCTGAGCTGGCGGTATTCGGGGCGGAACTCGTGCCCCCATTCGGAGATGCAGTGCGCCTCGTCGATGGCGAAAAACGCCAGCGGCAGCCTGCGCAGCCAGTCGATGGTATCCTGCCGCGCCAGCCGTTCCGGCGATAGGTACAGCAGGCGGAAGGCGCCCTGCGCGGCCGCGCGCATCACCGCGCGCTGCTCTTCGGCCGGTTGCGTGCTATTGAGGACGGCCGCCGGAATCCCCATGTCGCCGAGCTGCGCCACCTGGTCCTGCATGAGCGCGATCAGCGGCGAGATCACCACCACGGTCTGGCCCAGCGCCAACGCGGGCAACTGGTAGCAGAGCGACTTGCCGCCGCCGGTCGGCATGATCACGGCCACGTCGCTCGCGGCCAGCAGGCTTTGGACGATACGCTCCTGCATGGGGCGGAACGAATCGTAGCCCCAGTATTTCTTCAGGGCTGCGTAGAGGTCGGGCACCGTAGACCTGAGTGTAACAAGCGTACGGATTGCGCCGGCGCGGCATCCAGCATCTCGCGCACCGTTTGGTGCGTCACGGGGTGGCGCAGGCCGGGCGCGAGATCCGCCAGAGGGGCCAGCACGAAGCGCCGCCCGGCCATCCTCGGGTGCGGAATCTCCAGCGTGGCGCTGCGCACCACGGCCTGGCCGTAGAGCAGGATATCGATATCGATGGTCCGCGGCCCCTTAGCGACCGTGCGGACGCGGCCCAGCGCGCGCTCGATCTTGCCGATGCGCGAGAGCAGGTGCATGGGGAACAGGCCGGTCTCGGCTTCCACCACCAGGTTCAGAAACCAGCGCTGCGCGGTGTAGTCCACGGGCTCGGTCTCATACACCGGCGAGGTGCGCAGAACGCGCAGGTCGGGCGGCGCGAGGCGCTCGATGGCCGCCCGCAAGTTGGCTTCGCGGTCGCCGAGGTTGGAGCCGAGACTGAGGTAAATCGTCTTCACACTTTACTTGCTGGGCAAGCTAAAGCATGCCCCACCATGGTGGGGCATGCTTTA
>JBAWDI010000841.1:0-2373 GCA_049590695.1 Bryobacteraceae bacterium | reverse complement strand
TTGAGCGGGCAGCGCTTTCGGGAAGGTCTGGGTAGCCGGCTACCGCCGATCCAAATCCTGCAACCTTATCCGAACGTGCGTTTCGACGCCAAATATCCCAATATCCGAGGTAGGAACCGTGTGCGTTAGTAGCGCCAGCACGGGTCTGTGCGGGGGGCAGTGGGCAACCGCTGTCCCTACCGCGACCCATGCCGGTATTCCTACCGGCATTCCCCGAAGAACGCCGGCACGGACGCCGGCGTGGCAACCTGAAAGGTCGCTCCACGAGTTGAGCGCGACGATCAGCCCGGAGTGGATAAGGCGCATTTCTCGCGCCGCACTACACTACCATCGTCGGACGACGCCAGGCCGGGGCCCCACCCGCTCAGAACACCAGCCGGAACGCGATCTGGCAGAGGCGCGCGCTCGAGCCGTAGGGGTAGCCGTCGGCGGCGATGGGCAGGCCCAAGCCCGGCGCCGGCTTCACCACGCCGGTGGCCGTGGTATACGCCAGGGTGTTGATCGCGGTGGTGAACTGGTTGTTGAGCACATTGAATGCCTCGAACATCAGCATTCCCTTCACCCGCTCCGTGAAGGGCAGCGTGCGCGTCAGGCGCCCGTTCACGGTGTACTGGTTCGATCCGGTGCTCAGGATGCCCACCCCCTCGAACGGCGCCCGGTCCCAGCCTCCCGAAGCGTTGAGCGAGTTGGTGTAGGTCATGGTGACGCCGGAGAACTGCTGGCTGCCCACCATCATCACCGGCGTCCGGTGTTGCGGAGTAGCCAGTGTGGCGATCCCCGAGACTTCCCATCCGTTCAGCAGGAAACGCGCGAAGGGGGAATTGCTCTTGAGCACCCTGGGCTGCCACAGAAAGTTCACGGTCCCCCGCTGCCGCTGGTCGGCCTCCGAGTTGCCTCGGTCGCCCGCGTAGTTGCTGGGGGTGCTGTTCGAAGGAATCCCCGGAACCACGGGCGTTCCGCTCACATCGTCGATGGAGTGCGACCAGGTGTAGGACGCCTGCACACTGAGCGAGCGCGCCACTTGCTTGCGCAACTGAACCGCTACGGCGTTATACCAGGAACTTCCGCCGTTCTCGACCTGGAAAACCTGCGCTTTGGTCCCATCGTTCCTGGCGGTATAGACGTTAGTGGCGAACGTGCTGGTCGCCTGGTTGTTGGCATTCTCGACCGTGTATGTTTCAGTCTTGGTTGGAGCGGCCAGATTGAGGTCGGTCGCGGTCCATAATTTTTGCCCCCGTATGTTCATCACGTTGACGGTCAGGACCGTGTCGATGCTCACTCGCCTCTCGAGCGCCGCGGTGATCTGTTGCGTGTAGGGCTGGCGCATCTTATTTATGGCAAACATGATGTTGGGCGTGCCGTTCGGGAGCGTGGCGGTGGGCGCAAACACCTTGGGGAAAACCAGTGCGCCGGACTGATTGGGATTCACCACGATATTGGTCTGGTATAAGCCGTTGCCGAGAAACAGCGCATCCACAATCTGGCCCGTGAGGGGACTGTAATACCAGCCATAGCTGGCGCGAAAGGCCGTGCGGGGGCTCAACAGATAGGCGAGGCTGGCACGCGGAGTCAGATTCAAGGTGCGCGACGGAATGGTCCCCGTATTGTAGTAGACGGTATTGGCCGCGAGCTCCGTGGGTTGTGACGTTTTCGTTTTTTCCCAGATAAAACCGCCGGTAAACGTCAGGTTCCGCGTGGCCTTCCAGGTATCCTGGACGTACACGTGGATCTCCCTCAGGCGCAACGAACGGACGGGATTGCCCAGGGTCTGCGTGAAATACGAGTAGTTCCTCGAATTGACGGTCGTCAGATCCTGCGCAAAGGCCGTCAGCGACGAGTAGAAGAACGTGCCGTTGGAGTTGGCAAGCTCATTGATCGAGTCACGGGTCTGCGACGCGTCGAAGCCCAGCTTCAAGGAGTGCCCCAGAGCGGTCTTGCTGAAGTTGTCGACCAACTGGTACCGCCGTTCCGTGACGGCGGTAGGGTACGGATGGGTGGCGCCGAGCGTCACTCCCTCCACGTCGATACCCACGTTGCCGGTAGACAGGTTCGTCTGCGAAGCGGGATCGGAGAAGCGGTCCTCGAACATGCCGAAGCGCCCTTCATTGATCGACGTCTCAGTCGGCGCGCTAATCCAGGAAGCCCTTCCGTAGCGATTATCGTCTCTGGAATTGCCGAGGCCCAGCAGTCCCCCATCGGGGGCCACGTTGCCGGTCTGCGCGCGCGCGGGGAAGCGCGAATTCCCGGCGTTGGCTTCGACGCCGAAGGTGTTGCGGTCGCTGCGGCGGTAATCGATCTTCGCCAGGCCGGTGAGCAAACGCTGGGAGAGCGGCGACACCACATTCATTTGCGCCTGGATGAATTGGGTTGCGG
>JBAWDI010000840.1:0-2614 GCA_049590695.1 Bryobacteraceae bacterium | reverse complement strand
TGGTATTACTCCGATTCGCGGGTTATTCCGATACCTGTCTTCCTTGTGCGTGTGATGGGCCTGTGGTCTGGGATGACGCGCTCCTGTGACTGTCGCTTGTCGGGATAATCCGATGTGTCATCTGCGTGCATGACGTCCCGTTCCTGACGATCTCTGCTCATGTGATCGTGCCGTCATGTTCGTCCGAACGGCGGGGTTCACCGAGTGAAAGGAGACAGTGCCATGGGATTGATGGTTTCCGGGCTGGCTGATGTCGTTCTCGGCGTGGTTCAACGCGTGGGCTTGTCGAGCGACACGGTCGCTCGCTACGGCAAGTGCTGCGAGGCGGTCGTGGAGTTCTGCGGCCGACGGGGCTTCGATGCCTTGTCAGGCAGCGTGGTCGAAGAGTTCGTTGCGTGCCAGCAGGAGCGTGCGCGCCGCGGTGAGATCGGCCCGAACAGGCGAAACGCCCTGGTGAAGTCAGCCCGCTTGATGCTGGAGTTCCAGGCAACCGGTGCCGTGGCCTGGCGGATGATGAGCCCAGACCCTGATCTCACGCTCAGCGAGAGTGCCCGTGTCGTGCTGACACAGTTCGCCGCGGCGGCCAGCCTGGAGCTGGCCCCGGGATCAGTGAGGCTGCTGGCCGGCGAGATCCGCCAGTTCCTGGCCTATCTCGACCGAGCCGGCCGGGACGCTGTCAAGACGGTCACTGCGGACGACGTCCGGGGGTTTCTGGTCGAGGTCGCCCCCAAGCGGACAGGGGGCATCGGCAACGTGGTGTGGTCGCTCAAGAGGTTCTTCGTCTTCCTCAACGCCGCCGGGCTCAGCGACGTCCGCGTCGATGGCCTGCTCGCGCATGGCGCCCCTCGGCGGGTGCGGGTGTTGCCATGCTTTACCCGTGAGGAGACCGACTGTCTCATCAACGGGATCGATACCGGGACCCCCTGCGGGAAGAGGGACCACGCGATGGTCGTGCTCGCGGTCTCGACCGGGCTGCGCTGCTGCGACATCGTCGCGCTACGACTGGACCAGGTCGACTGGCGCCGCGACGAGATCCGGCTTGTCCAGGCCAAGACGTCCAGGACGCTTGTGCTGCCGCTGCCGGCACTGGCGGGCAACGCCGTCGCGGAGTGGATCTTGCATGGCCGCCCCGACTGCGACGCCCCGGAAGTATTCGTCCGGCTCCAGCCGCCGTATGTGAAACTGGGGAGTTCGACCGGCTCGACCCTCATGCGCCGCCGTCTGGCCCAGGCCGGCATCGGTCACGCGGCCCGTGACGGCAAGTCGTTCCATGCCCTGCGTCGCACCGCAGGAACAAGGCTCATCGAGTCTGGGGCCGGACTGCCGCTGACCGCGCAGATCCTGGGCCATGCCCGTATCAACTCCTCCCGCCGCTACTTCTCCCTGGCCAGCGAGCAGCTCCGGCAGTGCTGCCTGGCGCTGGAGGACTTCGCCTGCACCAAGGAGGGACTGCGATGAGCACGTTCACCAGCAATTTCGCGCCCCACATCGAGGCGATGCTCGAATGGCGGAGCTCGCTGGGACACACCCTGCGCGACATGACGAACGCGATGGCCGGCTTCGACAGGTTCTGCGCATCGCATCACCCCAGTGAGACGGTGCTGACCCGGGAACTGGCAACCGCGTGGTGCAAGGACACGGCGACGGGCACCTGGGGCGCCTACCGAAGCCGCGCAATCCGCGAGTTCGGCAAGTACCTCCAGCTGACCGGGGCAGAGGGGTTTATCGTGCCGTCGGCGTGGATCGCCAGCCCGGTCCGGAGCCTTCCGCACATGTTCACCGACGACGAGCTGGCCGCCTTCTTCCGGGCCGCCGACTCCCTCGGCCCCGAGTACCGCAGCCCGTTTCGCGAGTACACGATCCCGGTCATCTTCCGCCTGATCCTCGGCGCGGGCCTGCGCCCGCCCGAAGCCCGCCGCCTGCGCCGCCGCGACGTCGACGCCGACAACGCGATAGTGATGATCGAACGCTCAAAGCGGAACAAGGACCGCCGTGTTCCCGTCACCGGGGACCTAGCCGGGCTGCTCGCCCGCTTCGATCACCTGGCGGACCTGCAGCACCCGGACCGGGAATGGTTCTTCGAGGACAACCATGGCCTCCAGTACTCCCCGTCCTGGCTCATCGCCGGCTACCACCTGTGCTGCGAGCGGGCGGGCGGGATCGCGCCGTCCTCAACCCCCTACACGCTGCGGCACAATTACGCTACCCGCACCCTGATGCTCTGGGTAGAAGAAGGCAAGGACCTCGAGGCCTGGCTGCCTTACCTGGCCGCCTACATGGGGCACCAGAAGTACTCCTCGACGGCATGGTACGTCCACCTGCTGCCCGGGCGCCTCGCGGCGACCGGGCTGACCTCCGCGGCCGGCATCATCCCGGAGGTGACGTCATGAAGACCCGCCAGCAGACCGCGGACGGCTTCTACCGGCACCTTCGCGAGTGGTTCACCGCGTTCCTGCCCCGCCAGCGCGGCGCAGCCGAGAACACGATCACCTCGTGCCGCCACACCTGGAACATGCTCCTGGGCTACGCCGCCGGACATCACCACGTCGCGGTCGAGAAGGTCACGTTCGCGATGATCGACCGGGCCACCGTCACCGCGTTCCTCGACCACATG
>JBAWDI010000839.1:0-4030 GCA_049590695.1 Bryobacteraceae bacterium | reverse complement strand
CCGGACGCCGGTACCGCAGCGAGAGCGCCCCGACGGCGACGCCGGCGAGCACCGCCGCCACGGAGAGCAGCACCCATTTGCCCCGCATACCCAATGATAGCGTAGCATTCGCTATCCGCCCGCCGCTTCAAACCCGCTGGGGATCCACAGCCGGAACGCTTCCCGATGCCAGGGTCGCTGTAAGATGCGGGCGCCATGACCGGGGTTGACAGGCTCCAAGAACCAGCCCAACCCATTGAAAGTACGGGACCGCCAAGAATTGAGGATCCGCCGGCCCGTGGGGCAGGGCCCCGACCTGCCTCACCAAGCCTGGCACTCCTGAGGCGATCGAGTTTATCGCGAAGTCTCGCGGGCCGAAGGGCCATCCCAACAGAAGAAAGCGTCTGTCCCACCTCCTTTATCGCAACTCGATCCGCGTCACACTGGCTTCGGGAAACGTGTGCGAGAATGTCGAGCCGTTTCCGGCCAGCTTGAATTCGGCGGGACCGCGGTTTTGGGCCGGTCGTTGTCGTTGCCCACGTAGATGTTGTCAGCCGCGAGTAACATGCCGGTAGCGGAGTGCACGCTGAATCCCGACAGCTTGATCGTCGCTGGGATGCCGGCGGTCACCCTGCGATTCACGCCGAACAGGGTGATCTTGCCGCCTGTCTCGTCCGCCACCGCGACTCAGTCGAGATACGGCACGTCCGCAATGAATGCCGGCTGCTCGGATGGCGCCGCCCCAGTGGGTGTCGGCGTACTTCACCCAGTCCGCTGCTTCCTCCACCGTGCCGCTGCCCAGGGTTGAGGCAGATCTGCGGCTGGGTTCCCATCTAGCGGCAGAAATCGACAAATGCATCGGCGCCGAAATGGCTATACTCGGCGACGGCCTCCGGATTCAGACCGTCCATGTCGCCGGCGGGAGTTGCCGGCGTCAAGACTCGAAGCTCAGCAGGCTTGACTCGAGAATTGCGGCCGGCAACTGACTGAAGAAATGGGAGAGTCAGGCGCCAGGTCTTCGTGATCGTTCACACAGTCAAGAAGATAGTAGGAAATTGACACTTGACAGTGGGTTCCATTGTAGGGTATTCTTTATCCACCAGAGAGAGAAGGCTGGCTGAAACTCGAACCGGCCAAAACACAAGGGAATTCACAATTCAGTACCACGCCACAGGAGATGCGCTATGGGTTTGAGTGTTGCAGATGCGTACGCACAGATTAAGAACCTGGAGAATTCCGGCCAGATCACTCTGCCTGAGACGAAGGACACAGTGGTGATTGGGACCATCGATCCCAAAGCCGGTACGTTCACGTGGTCGGTGCCAACCCTGGTACAAACGACGACGCTGCCGCCAGGGCCGGGGCAGAAGACGAACACCATCATCAATGTGACGGTGGGCGTGGTCAACACCAAGGCCGTCGACCTGCTCTTGAAATTCGCCGTGATTCCGCAGAAGGCGCAGGCCGTGAATAAGCAGGCCGCGAGGGCCGCAACAGCGGCGGCGCCGGCATCGAAAACAGCTTCGGTTGGCGATGTGGCCGGGATCCTGGGAGAGACAAACGGCGGAGTGACCATCACGGGATTTCCAACGGTCTCTTCGGCCCCCAGCCAGATTACCGTCGATGCCGGGCTGGCCTGCAGCGCAGCCATGCAGGATGCGCGAAACGTCTCGCCGCCGGTCACTACTTCGTCGGTGATGATCGACATACCGGGGAAGCAGCCGATCTATGTCCGGTTCTTCATCCTCCGGCCGCCAGCAGTTGGATTGGGCGCCTTCACGATTCCGGCGCTGCCCATGACGATCGTCTATGCGCCGCCACAGGGAAAGATGGCCATGAACACCGTGGATTACTCGGATACGGCGACAGTCACGCGGACGGTATCCTCGTCGATTACATCGAGCAACGACACGAAAACCGTCAAGGCCTATAGCGCGGCCGATCTTGTCGGCAAGGTGGCGTCGGCGATTACGACCGTGGCGGCCGTTGTCGGAACGGGAGGTGCGGGAGCCGCTGGAGGCGCCAGCGTCGCGGGCGCCTTATCGGAGCTGGGTACGGCTCTGTTTGGAGCGGCGAAGGACGCCAACGATTCCACCGCGGACGCCACCACGCAGATATCGAGCGAGTTATCGCTGGTGAGCGGCATCCTGGGCGCGGTAGACTCCTCGACCCCCACGAATTCGGGAACGGTCACCGTCGAAAACGACCACTCCCTCACGCTGACTGTCTCGAATATGAGTCAGTACAGCTCCAAGACCGCCCTGGGGCCGGGGGTCGGCGACCGCATCGTTTATATGCTGAACGTGAAGGTCGTGTGGATGGCGGTGAATGGAGACGTCGGCATTCACATACTCGGATTCGACAAGATCGGCGCCAATGCGGTGCAGGATCTCTTACAAGAGGAGCAGTCCATCGCAAACGGCGGACAGCCTATTTTGGAACTGGATGCGGCCGCGATCAAGTCGCTGTTGCAATTGGACCCGCTGGTCACCACGAACAGGACGGTGTTTGCGCACCTGGGTCCTCCGTTGGTAGGTCCGCCGCGTTTCGTCCCGGCCGATCCCCCTGGCCGTACGGGAACGGGGACAGGCCCCGACGGCGATATCTTCCAGGCGTCCTTCGATTCCTCCACCAACGATAAGCAGACTACGACGAGCACGCAGACAACCATCACCGACGCGAAGCCCGGATGGGTCTCGGTGCTGTTCGGCGCCGACAACCTCGAGACGACCAGTACGGCCACCTTTACCAACAGCTCGTCGACGGACAGCCAGACGGACGACAAGATCACCAGCACCATCACCCTGTTTAGCGAAGGCCTAGACGATAAGTACGACGTGAAGATCTTCTACGATTGCACCTTCGGAACCTATCTGGTGGTGAACTCCAACTCTCCGGCGCTACAGGGTATCTCGACCGCGGGCACTCTGGGCACGGCAGTAATGGCCCGCTGAGAAGCCGGTTACGAAGCGCTTGATTCGATCGGCTCGAGGTGGTTGAGATCGTGGCCCGCCATGGTTTCGATGAGCACGCGGAAGGCGAAAACCAATTCCACGCCGGCGAGATGACAGAGAATCTGGCGGGCGTTCCACTTGCCGGGAGCGCGCGGGCGCTCCGCCGCCAGCGCTACCCCGGCTGGGGTTCCCTGAGATGCTTGGGCTTGCGGAGGAGCAGGACCAGCGGGATGATGAACAGGAACACGACGCCGATCATCCGGAACACGCTCAGAAAGCTCAGCACCGACGCTTGTTGTTGCACTTCGCCATAGATCATCGCCACGGCCTGGCGATTGGCGGTCACGGGATCGGCGCCATTCCGCATCAGCATCGCCTGCGCCTGGCTCAGCATCCGTTGGGCGGCTGCGTCGTAGGGCGTCACATGGGCGGCCAGCACCGATTGGTTGAGCTGGGCGCGCCGCGCGAGCCATGTGGTCACGAACGAGATGCCGACGCTGGAGCCGATGTTCCGCATGACGCTGTAAAGGGCGGTGGCATAGCCGGTCTCGCGCTTGGGGATGGGGTCCATGGTCAGAGTGGTGAGCGGGACGAAGACGAACGACATGCCGAGGCCCTGGCTGAGCTGCCATACCAGGATGTCCCAGGTTCCGGACTGTAGGTTCATGCGGGAAAAGCCTAAGAGGGAAATGCCGCCGATGACGAAACCGAACGCCAGCAGCCAGCGGCCATCCCAGCCCTTGCCGAGCAGGTACCCCACCAGCGGCATGCACAGCGCCGTGCCGATGCCGCGAGGACTGCACCAAAGACCCGCCGTGGCGGAGGTCCAACCGAGCAGGGTCTGCATGAAAAGCGGCAACAGAACCAGGCTGCTGTATAGCACGAACCCGAGCACCGTTACGAAAAAGATGCCGGCCCCGAAACTCCTGTATTTCAGCAGCGCCAGGTGAACGATGGGCTGGTCGATCAATAGCTCCCGGATGATGAAGCCGACCAGGAGAACCGCGGCGGTTATGGCCAGCATGACGATGAAGTTCGATCCGAACCAATCGTCTTCCTGGCCCTTGTCCAGCATGATCTGCAGCGCGCCCATGCCC
>JBAWDI010000838.1:0-7431 GCA_049590695.1 Bryobacteraceae bacterium | reverse complement strand
CACGATGTGATTGTGACCGGCGTGCGCGCGTACGAGCGGCGCGCCGATCTGCGCGCTTACAATCGCCGCCTGCTGGATTACGTGGAGCGCGGCGGAACGGTCATTGTTCAATACAACAAGATGGAATTCAACCAGGCGGAATACGGCCCGTACCCGGCGAAAGTCAGCGGGAACCGCGTGGCCGATGAGACGGCGCCCGTCAAAGTGCTGGAGCCGGCTAACCCGGTGTTCAACTATCCCAACAAGATCGGCCCGGCGGCCTGGGCTGGATGGGTGCAGGAGCGCGGCCTCTACTTCCTGGGAGACAAGGACGCTAAGTACACCGACTTAGTGTCGATGACGGACTCATTCAAAGACAATCCGGGAGTGAAACTCGGGTCATTGGTCGAAGCACGGTATGGTAAAGGCCGGTGGATCTATCTGGGCCTCGGGCTATGGCGTCAACTGCCGGCGGGGACGGACGGCGCATACCAATTACTGGCTAACTTGATTAGTTTGCCGAAGGCGGGGATAGCGACGGCGAAGAAGTGAGTAAGTACTCAACCGGCCAACTTAATTCGCGGTCGGTCTCTCCGCGTGATCGATGACCAGAACTTCGACCGGTTCCTTGGCAGGAACCAGCTTCAGTCCGAGCTGTGCCTCCAGCGCGGCAAAGATGTTTGGGAGGTTGGGGTCGGTCGGGATACTGGAACCGCCCGGATCGCCCGGCCCTCCGAAGCCCGGCAATCCCATCAGGGCGTCGTCCGGAGTGAAACTCAGATTGAGATCGAATTCGCCAGTGAATCCGGTTTTATCCAAGACCGGACGGTCCAGTACCGATGCCAGCTCCCTTATGAGGTCCGCCATGTGAACCTTGCTCCCTTTTATGTGCAGCAGCCCTGCCTCGTACCCGGAGAAGGGGCCCGAGACATAACCACAGTCGACCTTCCCCGGGACGTATCGCGGCGGCGTGCCGGGCGGAAAAGAAACGCAGCCTGCTTCCTTCGCCGCCGGCAGTTTGGGACCACTCTTCGCGGCAGTCAAAGCGTAAACAGGGAGCTCTCTCGTTTCCCGGTGAAGTGCCAGCTTGAACCGGTCGGCCAGGAGCGTTTGCAGCATCAGCCACGTGTGCTTCTGATCGGTGTTGCCCTCCGGCTTGGCCTCGATATCGTAGCCCGGGGAGTTGATCCAGGCCGGACCTCCTACCACCTGAGAAGCCAGCAGGGGGAGTGAGTGAGGGGAGTCGTGGGCCGCGTACGCAAATTGGATGAGAAGCCTCAAGGACGCGTTCGTCGCGGTCAGCCGCCCGCCAGGTCGATAGCCAACGCCCATAGGGTGCTGGGCGGGTTCACTCCAGTTAGAAGCATTTCGTTTGATCGACGCCACCGCAAACGCGGGATGCGCGTCGGACTGGCCGAACAATCCGTATGCCGCGGCCACGAGCAGAATAGCGACCACGAGGACGCCCGGTGCTAGCCCGGTGCGGACAGCCGGCCGTGACTGGCCTAGCAACCTTGCGATGCGGTCGGCGAGAGACCCACCATTGGCGACAACCGCGGCACTGAGATGCGCCGGGCGGTACGATTCCAACTGCGCCAGCGCGCGCGCATATGTGAGCGCATCGCCGCTGACCGACACGGCCACGTCGTCGCAGCACAGTTCGCGCTCCGCGCGAATGTGCCCCGACACCCACCAGACCGCGGGGTGGTAGAACAGCAGAGCTTCGGCGACGCTCTGCAGAATGTTGACCAGATAATCGTGCCGCCGGATGTGCGCCAGCTCATGCAGCAGCAGCGCCTCCAGATGCCCAGCAGGCAGACCGCAGAGCGCCCCCACCGGCACCAGCACCACCGGACGCAGCCAGCCGACCACCGTCGGCACCTGCACCAGCGCGGAGACCAGCAGCCGCACGGGACGAGAGAAACCAATTCGTGCGGCGAGCTTCCTCAGGATCTCCTGCCATTCCGGCGGCGCGCGCCGGACCAGCACCGACCGCATGCGTGCGGCAACCGCCCAGCCTCCCGCCAGCCGCACCCAAAACACCACTGCACCGGCGAGCCAGGCTATCACAACCCACGGCAAGAACTGTGCTGAGCGCACGCTGGACACCGTGGCGCGGACGGAAGTGGGCAACGTGATGGCAGTGGTGGCGCTGCCGGCGCTGGAAGCGGCCGGGGGAGCACTTCGGATGCGATAAGCGGCGTCCGGGCTTACGTCCGATGGCCGCATCAGCCCCCAAGTCACCAGCGGAGCGGCCATCATGGCCGCCAGTGCCGCGCAGGCGAGCAGGTATCGCGCGTGCGGGCTTGAGGTGCGCGCCACCGCTCGGCGTGCGGCCGCATACAGAACCGCAATCGATAAGCCCTGCCAGAGGAAGTGGACCAGCGTCCAGCCGAGGCGTTCCACCCACGGCTGCGCGGAGAGGATTTGCATGGCGTTCATCGCGAACGTCCTTTCTCTTTAGCAAAGGCGTTCAGCATGTGACGGATTTCGTCCAATTCCTCGCGCGAGGCCGGCTGTGCCGCCAGGGCGCCCATCACCAGGCTTCGGGCCGAACCGCCGAAAGCCCTTTTCAGCAGGTCCCCCGCGATCTGCCGCTGCGTTTGCTCTTTGGGGACGCTGGCCTCGTAGACCTGCGATCCGAAGCGCTCGCCGCGGATGAGCAGGCCCTTTTCCCTCATCAATTGCATCTGCTTCAGCGTGGTGGTGTAGCCGTTGTCCTTGCCGAGCTCGCCGTGGACTTCCCGCACGGTCGCCGTTCCCAGCCTCCAGAGGACGGCAAGAATATCGAGTTCGGCGGCGGTTGGAAGTGCTGTAGGCGGTCGGTTGCGGCGCGGAGACATCTGAAACAATCATATGACGATAAAAAACGTAAGTCAACGAAAAAAATCGTACTGGATCGCGGCCTGTCAATTGCCGGCCGGAACCGACGGCGCGGGGACGGCGCGCGGGCCGGGCATGCCCGGCCCCTACTGATTGGCGCTGATCAGGGTGGTGTAGCTGGTGGCAGCCAGGGGAAATTGGGCTTGGCCACCGGTAACCGGAATGCGGTCGGACTCTTGCATGCCGCGTTGGGCGTCGGTCACCCATAGACGTAGTTGCTTCACGCCGGGCGGAAGGCCCGTGAGGGTCGCGGTACGGGTGGCGCCGTTGTTGACGATGTGGACGGTGTAGATGCCGTCGGCGATGTTGCCGAAGGCGGCGCAGGTGAGGTTGGGTTGTTTGTCGCAGGCGACCGGGAGCGAGAAGGAGCGCGGGGGCGTCGAAGCAAGCTGTTTGAGATTCCAGAAGCGGCGCGTCGGGCGGAGCGGGCCATTGTCGTTGAAGATGCCGCCTCCGGCGAGCACGGAATAGTCGGCCGTAAACTGCCACTGTAGGATGGACCTGGGTTGCGCGATGGCGAGGATGCGCAAGTACAGATTGATCTCGTAGAGGGCGAATGACTGCTCGGTGAAGATCTGGGGATAGCGATACGCGGCGGCATCGGTGCTGCCTTCGGCGACCACCAGCGGAACGTCCACCTCGCGCGCGGCATCGCGCCACTGGGCGAGCATCTCGTCGGTGCATCCGCGCCAGGAGTGAAAATCCACTGCGCCGACGTACCTGACAGCCTCGGGATCGTGCATGGCGGGCTGAATGAAATCGATGGGGTCGGCGTCGGAGGTGTCGCCGAGCGCGAGCTTGGTGGCGAGGCCCTTGGCGGCGAAGTAAGCGCCGAGGGTTTTGATGAGCTCGGCGTGCTCGCGCGGGGTTTGACGGACGTCGATGCCGAGATCGGATTCGTTGAAGCTGAACAGCGCGGCCTCGACGCCGTATCTTTCCTTGAGGAAGAGCAGGTAGCCGGCGATGGAGTCCTTGATGCGGGCCATCTTTTCGGGGTTGAGGGGATGGCCGCGCGGGCCCTCTGGGTCCGGGGGGCCGAACATAGCGGGGGCTGCACCACCGGGAGTGGGGCCGCGGCCGGGCCCAGAGGGCACCCCGCCGCCGAGGATCGCCCAATTGGGAGGGTGCCACGCGCTCACTATGACCGGCATGCCTTTTTGCGCCAGCCTGCGGGCCATCTCCATGGCCTGCTGAACTCGCGGATTCACGTTGCCGGCCCGGGCGGCGGCCAGAGGATCGGTGGTCTCATCGGGATGCCAGAGGAACCAGGGCATCTCGACGCGGCCCCAGGCGACGCGCATGTTCTCGAGGGTGTAATCGATGACCTGGGGGTCGCGAGCGCTCTGCAGGCGGAAGTTGCCGCCGAAACCATCGAACATCTGGCCGGGATGCGAGGCGTCGAGGGTGATTTCGACCGGGTTCTTGTCGATCTCGCCGGTCACTTTGAAAGTGAAGCTCTTCTTGCCGGTCTGGCCGGCGGTGGTTTTGCCAATGAGGACGGCGAGCAGGACCTGTAGGTTGTAGCTTCCCTTGCGGCGATCGTCGCGGACGATAATCTGCGTCGGCTCGTTGAACGTCACCTCGATCTGGCGGGTGCGGGAGATGAAGCGCGCGCCCGTGGCCGTGGCGCGCAGGTATTCATTCTGTTCGGCGACGCCAGCGGCGAGAGAGGTTCGCGCGGCGGTGGGCGGGTCGGGATTGACGAGCTCGACGGAGCCGCCGGAAAAGACCGAAGCGGGAAGCTCGATGCCGAGGAAGGCGCCGCCGATGTCGGCCGCTTCCGGGGAACTGAATTCGAGATCGATTTTGGCGGTGGCGGGGCCGGTGTCTTCCACCACTTCGGTGGCAGCCATTATCCAGCCGGGGTTCTGGGGGTCGCGGAACTCGCGGGCGGGGCGCATCCGGACGGTGACGGTTTCGGTCTTGCCGTTGCGGGAGTAGCTGTTCTGCTGTTTCTCGCGGCCGGTGCAACTCACCCCCGCCAATTCGGGCTGGGCGACGCACATGCTGGTAGCAAGTTCCAAGAGGTGGCCATCGACGCGCAGGCCGGTCAGGTTACCCCAAGCCATCACCTCAGGCTGGGCGAACGCCGCGGCAGCGAAGGCCGCAAGCAGAATAATCGAGCCAGTAGTTCGAATCATAACCGTAGATTCTAGCGCGAGGTGACCTGGGCAAGCTAAAGCATGCCCCACGGTGGGGCATGCTTTAGCTTGCCCTGTGTTTTCCTCGTGCTGAAATGGGAGGCGTGGTATAGGTGGGGAGCGGGAGGATTTGAGAATGGAAATCGGATACGCGGTTCGGATGATAGTGGCGGCGATCCTGCTATCGCCGGCGATGATTGCCCAACCGGGAATCTTCGAAGGGCACGGGGATGTGGGCACGGTGCTGCATCCGGGGTCGGTCGAATACGACGCGGCCCAGAAGAGCTACCGCATCACGGCCAGCGGGGAGAACATCTGGGGGACGGCGGACGCGTTCCAATTCGTTTGGAAGAAAGTGTCGGGCGATGTGTCGCTGACGGCGGAGGTCGCGTTCACAACCACCACCGGCGATCCGCACAAGAAGGCGGTGTTGATGGTGCGGCAGAGCCTGGACGCGGACGCGGCGTACGCCGACGCGGCGGTGCACGGCGTCGGGTTGACGTCGCTGCAATCTCGCGAAGAGAAGGGCGCGGCCACGCACGAGGTGCAATCCAACTTGTCCGCGCCGAAGCGGGTGCGGATCACCAAAGCGGGAGCGTATTTCTATATGTCCGTGGCCGGGGAAGGAGAGGAACTGCACCTGGCGGGCGGATCGATGAAGGTGGCGCTGAAGGACCCGTTCTACGTGGGGATCGGCCTGAGCGCTCACAACAAGGACGCCACGGAAACGGCCATCTTCCGCAACGTGGAGGTGACACCGGCGCCGGCGCCCTCGGGGCCGCCGAAGCTGTACAGCACGCTCGAAACCATCACCGTGGCATCGACCGACGCGCGCGTGGTCTACGTGGCGCCGGGCCGTTTCGAAGCGCCCAACTGGACCAGGGACAACATGCTGCTGTTCAACGGGGACGGGCGGTTACATCGCATACCGGTGGATGGCGGGAAGGTGGAGACGATCGACACGGGAATCGCCACGCGGCTGAACAACGACCACGTCCTCTCGCCGGACGGGACGATGATGGGGATCAGCGATCAATCGCAGGAAGAGCACCGGTCGCTGATTTACGTGGTGCCGATCGGCGGCGGAACCCCGCGAAAGGTGACGGCGAAGTCGCCATCGTACCTGCATGGGTGGTCGCCGGACGGGAAGACGCTGGCATTCTGCGGAGAACGCAACGGCAACTTCGACGTGTACACGATTCCGGCGGCGGGCGGCGAAGAGACGCGGCTGACGACGGCGGAGGGGTTGGACGACGGGCCGGAGTATTCGCCGGATGGCAAGTACATCTACTTCAACTCGATTCGCAGCGGGCTGATGCAGATCTGGCGGATGAAGCCGGACGGGAGCGGGCAGGAGCAAGTGACTCCCGACGATGGGTATAACAACTGGTTCGCGCACGTCTCGCCGGACGGGCAGCGGATGGTGTTACTCACTTATGAGAAGGGCGTAAGTGGGCATCCCGAAAACCAGGATGTGATGCTGCGCATCATGACACTGGCGAACAAGAGAATCAGCGTACTGGCGAAGCTGTTCGGCGGCCAGGGAACGATCAACGTGCCGTCCTGGTCGCCGGATGGGCTGAGGCTGGCGTTCGTGAGCTATCTAATGGTGCCGTGAGCGGGCGGAGGATGCGTTTGCAGGCCCACCGCTCTCTGACGTTCGTGGCTCGGAATGAGGCTTCGATCCGAACCGCGGCCGTCAGAAGCCGTGAAAAAATGGGCAAGCTAAAGCATGCCCTACCAAGGTGGGGCATGCTTTAGCTTGCCCATTCAAGCTCAGTTTCCGCCGCTCGCGACGTTAAACCCCTCCACTACGATGCGGGGGCTCTCGCCGCGGGTGTCGGCGTCGCGCAAGTCAGTCGTGATTATGCGCTTTTCACCGGGCATCAAGGGCACGTAGCCGTCGCTGTAGATCGCGGGGAGGATGCGGTCTCCACTCTTCTCGCGCACGGCTTTCAGACGCACCATCAGCGCAGGGGTCTGTGACGCGTTGGAGAGCGTGGTGGTCAGGAACCAGCGGTCAGCGCGGCGCTCGGCGGTGGTAGACGCGCCAATCGCGACCTTCGGCAGCGTGCGCAAAGCCCGGTAGTTTTCTTCCTCCACCCCGCGCCAGTAGAAGTTGTCGGAGACCAGTTTCTGGCCCTGGCGGAGTTCCAGGCGGATGAAATGGACGGGCGTCAGGCCCGCCGGGTACTCCATTTTGAAGGGCGACTGTACGGTGTCTTCGGCGCTATCAAGGGTGGCGGACTTTTCCCATTTCACCGCCCCATCGGAATTGATGAGCTGCACGCTGGCGGTAAGGCCGGGCGCGGCGCCGGCGCTATAGTTGACCACTTCGATGTTGTCGCTGGCGGCGTTCCACTGGATGTGCAGAGGCTCGGAGGCTTTCTTGGCGCCGAAGTAAGCGGCCGTCGGCTCGAAGTAGTAA
>JBAWDI010000837.1:0-2756 GCA_049590695.1 Bryobacteraceae bacterium | reverse complement strand
CTATTGATGCATCGAGGGTTCGAATCCCGCTCTCCGCCAAGTCCACCAATCTGACCATGGTACAATGACCATGGTATGCAAAGACAGATCGCCGCAGGCGAGTTCAAGGCGAAATGCCTTCACCTGCTCGATGAAGTCCGCCAAAGCCGCCAGGAAATCGTGATCACCAAACGTGGCCGGGCGGTGGCGCGGCTCGTGCCGGTGGATGAGGAGCTTCCCCCAATTTTCGGCCGGATGCGGGGATCCGCTGAAATCTTGGGCGATATCGTTGCGCCTGTCGGCGAAAAGTGGAGCGTGGATGAGTAGCCCGGAGCCGGCGCCTCTGCTTCTGGACACGCACTACTGGATATGGCTGCAGTTGGGTGAGGCCAGCCACTTCACGGAGCGGATGCTCACGGCCATCCGCCAGGCTGCGGCCAATGGCAGCCTCCTGGTTTCGGCGATCTCCGTCTGGGAACTCGGCATGCTTGAAGCCAAGGGGCGGATTCGCCTGAAACCGTCGTGCGAGGAATGGGTGAAAGAAGCTCTCGCCACACCCGGGCTGGCGCTCGCGCCGATAACGCCCGAAATCGCGCTGGAAAGCAGTCGATTGCCCGGACCATTTCACGGCGACCCCGCGGACCGGATCATCGTGGCGACGGCGAGAAGGATGGGGTCCCAGTTGATTACCCGCGATCAAGATCTGATCCAATACGGACGCCAGGGCCACCTCGCGATCTTTTGAGGCGGTCTCGCGGCTATTGGCGTGCATGGATCTTCGGCAGAGGGTGGGTGCGGCGGGCAGGTTGTTGCTGGAAAAGGAGTTTACTTGGGAAACCGCCTGGAAGAAGTTGGATTTTTGACACAGCCGAGGGTCATTGTGGTCCGCTATACTGGTACAACTAATGCGTTTTGCCGTTGATGCTCACGCCATCGGCCGCCACCTCACGGGGAACGAGGTCTACGTTCGGAGTCTCCTGAACGCGTTTGCGGCACAAGACCGGGAGTGTGAGTTCATTGCGTATATCTCGTCGGACAGCGCGTACGAGTTCATACCTTCCAACATCCGCACGCGGCGAATCGCGGCCAACCCCTTCCTGCGCCTGGGGTTCCAGTTGGCGATGAAGGTCAGGGAGGACCGGCCGGACCTGCTGCACGTGCAATACACCGCTCCGGTCGGCTGCTCGGTGCCGGTGGTGGTGAGCGTTCACGATGTGAGCTTTCTGGAGCACCCTGAGTACTTCACTCGCGACCGCGCCTGGCAGTTGCAGCGGACGGTGCGGCGCACGGTGCGGCGTGCGGCGAAGATTCTGACCGGCAGCGAGTTCTCGCGCAAGTCGATCCTCAAGGTGTACGGCGACCTGTATGAGGACCAGGTGGTGGTGGTGCCCGACGCGGCGGCTTCGGAGTTCCGGCCGATTTCGCGGGAAGCCGCCTCCGCCAACGTGCGCGAACGGTTTCCCATTCCCGCGCCGTTTATTCTTTCGGTCGGCGACCTGCAACCGCGCAAGAACCATATCGGGCTGATCCGGGCCTTTGCGCGGCTGGCGCGCGCCTACCCGCAACTCAAGCACCACCTGGTGCTGGCCGGAAAGGAGACGTGGTTTGCGGACCGCGTATACCAGGCGGCGCGCGAATCGGGCGTGGCGGAGCGCATCCATTTCTTCGGGTTCGTCTCGGACCCGGACTTGCTGCAGCTCTATAACGCGTGCGACCTGTTCGTCTTTCCGTCGTTTTACGAAGGTTTCGGGCTGCCCGTGCTGGAAGCCATGGCCTGCGGACGCGCGGTGGTATGTTCCTGCACTTCGTCGCTGCCGGAAGTGGCCGATGGCGCGGCCATCCTGTGCGACCCGTACACGGTAGACGAGTTCGCGCGCGGAATTGCCGATCTGCTGCTGGATTCCGAGTTGCGGGCGCGCATGGAGCGGCTGGGATTGCAGCGGGCGGCGCACTTCAGTTGGCAGAAGACGGCGCAAAGAACGCTCGGAGTATTCCACGAGGTGGCCGAGCGGTCCAGGGCCGCGGACGAGCGCGTCGGCTCTCCGGCCATAGCTCACCGATGAGAAACGGCGAAAAGACCGGTTGGCGTTGTGGGGCAGGATGGTATCCTGCGCGCCGGTTGGTAACCGGCGCTGTCGGGCCTGTTCGCGAGCGATCCGGGCGGGTTACCAACCCGCTGCAGGTTGCCAACCTGCCCCACAGTTCTGTCGTCCTGGTCGCCGCGTTGCTGCTGGCGCCGGCCGCCATCGCCCAGACGGGCTTCCCGTTTCAGGATGAATCTCTGCATTACAACGTGAACTGGCCGAGCGGCCTGAGCCTGGGTGAAGCCACCTTCACGGCCCACCACAAGGCAGGCGCGTGGGATCTGGCAATGACGCTGGACTCGGCGATCCCCGGGTTTGCGATTGCGGACAGAACCCGCTCGTCGGTGACGGACGGCCTCTGCTCGCTCGGACTGGAACGCGACATCAGCCACGGCGCCAAGCAGACGCGCGAGAAGACCACGTTCGACCAGAGTACGGGCGAGGCCACGCGCACCACGGTGCTTCCAGCGGGCGGTGGCACTAGCACGTTCAGCACGCCTTCGTGCCCCCGCGACGCGATGGCCTTCCTGTACTTCGCGCGGCGCGAACTGGGGCAGGGCCGGGTAGCGCCGCCGCAGCAGGTGTTCTACGGGGCGGCCTACTCGGTGCGCATGGACTACACCGGCGCGCAGACCATCACCCTGAACGACAAACCCTCGGTAACGGACCACTTGGTGGTGCACGTGAAGGGGC
>JBAWDI010000836.1:0-4691 GCA_049590695.1 Bryobacteraceae bacterium | reverse complement strand
CGAGGTTGAATCCCTCTCGAAAGCGAAACTCCGACGCTGCCAGGGCGCGCAGATTCGCCAACCTGAGCCTCGTGACAATCATGCTGTACTCCTGACTTCCATTTGGCCCGTAACGGCGGCGGCAATGAGGGCGGACCGACGCTCTTTTAGCAGCGCGATCGTACGATTCGTGGCGGCTGACAGTGCGTCAAGTTTGCGTGTCTCCGCGGTGACGTGCGAAACGATGGCCGCCTGTTCACTCGGCGATGGCAGCGCCACCGTGATGTCGCGAAACTCCTCCCAGTAGAGCCGCAGCCGGTCCCACACGATTCCATGGGATCGCCTACCGCACTCGGCGCTAAACACGGGGGTTCGGAACAGCAATCCGGCATACTCGGGCGACAGAGTGCCCGTGGGTGCTGCTACAACGTAGTCCGGGCTTACGAGACCATCCTCTGGAGCGACACCAACCGCCCCCTGCCACATGCGCATTTTGTTGAAAACAACGTCTCCAAGCCTGGCGACCTTGTATGTGTTGAAGTCCGCTGCCGTACTCTCGATCTTCTCCTCAGAGAACTCCCGAAGCACTACGCCTGCATTGATGGAGACCTCCAGCAACGGCAAGTCAGGTTCACCTCGCTGATCTCGTTCGCGGAATAGCCAGGCGATGCGGATGGCGTCCCAGTGCGCCGGGATCTTGCCAAGCCAGGGGATGCCGGAGTCGTGGAGGGTACAGTTGGGGTTGAGGCCGCGGGTGACGGCGCGTGTGATTAGCGCCTGCCGCTTCTCGGCAAGCAGGTCAAGCAAGCGCTCCTTCGCTGCAATTAGGGCATCGATGTGGGCTGCTTCCCGATCCAAGTACTCCGCGATGGCAGCTTGCTCCTGGACTGGTGGATATGGAACACGGAGATTGAAGTACGCATCGGTATCGAGATTCTGGATGCCAGTAGTCTGCTTTATTGCCGGCAAATTCAAACGACCAGCGTATAGTGCTGCGTGCACATAGCACCAGTAGCGGGGACGCATCCCGTCGGCGAGAGGCATCCGAGCGACAAAGTTCGAGCAAACCGCATCGAAGTCTCTATCGAAAAGGACGACACAGCCGACAAGCTGCTGATCCCCGCCACCGGATTTCTCTATGAGCAGGTCCCCCCTCACCAACTTGCGATTTGCGCGTTCACGAGGGCTCACCGCTCGCAGGGTTGGTGGATCTTCGTTTACGACGAATCGTTCTCGATCAAAATCGGCGACGCGTACGCAGATTATGTCATCCTCCCCGTTCGGATCTTCACCCCAAATCCCATTAATGGTTCCAACTGCAGTCCACTTTACCCGGTCGACCCGCCAATGAGATGGAACTGCACCAATCCATTCAGAATCCCCACTCTTCACCGAATCGACGCTCATTCCGTCACCTCAAGGAGTAACCGAACAATCTCATCCTCCGCCAGCTTTAAATCCGCGTCGATCTCCTCTAGTGCCCGTGGCCGCCTGTATTGATAAAAGTAGCGGTTAAAGTTGATTTCGTACCCGGTCTTGTCCTTGCTCCTATCCATCCATCCATCCGGCACGTGCGGGCGCACCTCGCGATCAAAGTACGCGTCGATATTCTCTTTGAGTGGCACGTTTTCGAAGTCCCGAAGGTCCGGATCGGGATCAAAACCAGTTTGGCGTCCTTCGAGAACGACTGGCCGCGCATTCGGGTCCCTCTCACAAAACACCGTGCGGAAGAGTTTCTTTTCCGAAGCCTTCCATCGGGACGGCTGCTCGTACAACAGGTCCTCGATCTGACTCCAGACGACGTTCCAGTCCGTGTTCGGCTCCCGCCCGAGTGCCTCGTCGATGGCCTGCACGCTGTCGAGAAGGTGCGGGCATGCCCCCAGGAAGCGGGCCTTACCTTCTGTCGTCATCTGATAACGCAGGCGAAGTGGCCGCTCAATCGTCACGTGGGTGTACCCGAAATCCTCATTGTCGAAGGTCCTGGCGCGTTCATCGTTCTCAAGGCGACCATAGATGCGGACAACCTCTGAAATCTGGCTGGCGGTCATGTGGCGGCGCTTGTCTCCCAGGCTGCGCTTGCTTTCCTCGCTGCCGCCAGGAGTCCAGATGTCGCGAGCGTCGATCAACTGAACCTTGCCCTTGCGCCGCTTCTCTTTCCGGTTGGTGACGATCCAGATATAGGTGCCGATGCCGGTGTTGTAAAACATCTGCTCCGGCATGGCGATGACGGCTTCCAGCCAGTCGTTCTCGATGATCCACTTGCGGATGTTGCTCTCGCCGGAACCCGCACCGCCGGTGAACAGGGGGGAGCCGCTGAAGACGATGGCAAGACGCGAACCGTGCTTCTGTTCTGCGGGGCGCACCGGCTCGAACTTGGAGATCATGTGCTGTAAGAAGAGCAGTGCCCCGTCGTTTACACGGGGCAAGCCGGCGCCGAAGCGACCGGCGAAGCCGACCTTTTCGTGCTCGCGCTCGATCTCCCTCTGCTCCTTCTTCCAGTCCACGCCGAAGGGCGGGTTGGTAAGGAAATAGTCGAAGGTGTGGGCCGAGAATTGGTCCTCGGTGAAGCAGTCGCCAAACTGAATGTTGTTACTGCCGCCATTATGATCCACCTCTTTCATGAGCATGTCGGAGGCGGCGGTGGCGAAGGCGCGCTTGTTGTAATCCTGGCCGTAGACGTAGAGACGCGCGGCGCCGTGGTGCTCGCGGAGGTAGTTCTGGGCCTCGGCGAGCATGCCGCCGGTGCCGCAGGCCGGGTCCAGCAGCTTGCGCACGGTGCCGGGCGTGGCGAGCAGCTTGTCGTCGCGGATGAAGAGAATGCTCACCATCAGGCGGATGACCTCGCGCGGCGTGAAGTGGTCGCCGGCGGTCTCGTTGGCGAGTTCGTTGAAGCGGCGGATGAGGTTCTCGAAGATCAGCCCCATCTGCTCGTTGGGCACCCGGTCCGGGTGAAGGTCCACCTCGCAGAACTTGGAGACCACCAGGTAGAGGATATTGGCTTCGCGCATCTTCTCGATTTCGTTATCGAACTCGAAATACTCGAAGATGCGGCGGACGTTGCCGGAGAAGCCTTTGATGTAGCTGACCAGGTGCTGGGCGAGTTGGTCGGGGTCGCCCTTCAGCTTTTCGAAGTCGAGCGGAGAGTGGTTGTGGAAGCGCTGTACGGCCGCCCGGTTGAGCTTGGCATCCAGCGCCTCTCCTTTGAGCTTGCCGCTCCAGCGGTCGTGCTCGGTGAGGACCTTTGCTTTGGTGGGCGCCAGCACGCAGTCGAACCGGCGCAGGACGGTCATGGGGAGCATCACGCGCTCGTATTGCGGCGGGCGGTACGGGCCTCGCAGCAGATCGGCGATTTGCCAGATCAGGTTCGCAAAGTAGTTGTGGTCAGACATCGATCTGGTCTGCTCCCTGGAACGTTGTGCTCCGTATTCTCGTCATGGCGCGCCAGCAGCACGCCACAGCACATTTTCACACATCGCTCAACTGAGGGTACGTTTCCCTTTGTGCATGGGGTTCGGAACGTGCTCCTTCAGACAGCATGGAGCACCTTCCTCCAGAGGGACGTGGAAGGTTAAGAAGTCCCCAGCGTCTACGGCTCCTACATCCTGGAGCTGCTTGAGCAGTACGGCGCCGGGCCCGGCCGGGGCGACGCGCACGGTGAAATCGAGATCCTTGGTGGTGCGCGCGGCTTGGAACCGGAGTTCCATCGCGTAGCCGCCTTTCAGGACCCAGTTCTTGTTCGGCACTCGAAAAAGCCGGGCAAGGAATCGATGGAAGGCTACTTGCCGGCGAAGACGCTGCACATCGGTCCCTTCTTCACGGGACACCCGCTTGATGCGTTCCTCAAGCGCGGTGCGGAGCGCGATGCCTGAGGCGTATTTTCGGTCGGGGATCACTTCGTTCGTTTCCGAATCTCGGCCAGCACACGGGCCCGTTCCGCGTCCTGCCGAGACATCGCGGCCTGCGTCTTGGTGATGTTGCCTCGTTTCATCGCCTCGCGAAAGGCCGCGCGAAGAATAGGCTTGGGGAGCGATCCTTCCCGCCAGACATCCAGAATCGTTCGCATGGCGTTGGTCACAGGAACGCCGTAGAGGATTACCGCCTTTCCCCCTCCCGCAGGAGTTCGCTGCCCTGGTTGAGCGAGTAGAGCGCGTGCGTGCGGTGCAGCGGGAGGCGTTGCGTCAGGCCGAGCACCTCTTCGCCTCGCTCCTCGACCGCGCCTTCAGCGATTGATCGCGCTCGAAGATCCCGAGCTCACTGGATAGAGACCTCGGAAACCATGTATAATGCCCGCAGGTTCTATCCAATGCCGATTGCCGACGCCAGTCTCGTCAAGGCACGCCATGTGTTCACCAAACACAAAGGAATGCTCCGCACCAGCGACGCCATTCGTCTGGGCGTTCACCCTCGGACGCTGTACTAGCTTCGGGACCGCGGCGAGCTCGAACAGGTGGGCCGTGGCATCTACCGGCTCTCTAGCGCCCCACCGCTCACCAGCCCCGACCTGGTCTCCGTCGCGATCCGGATACCGCGTGCGGTAATCTGCCTAATCTCCGCCCTGGCACATCACGGCCTCACGACACAGGTGCCGCATGCGGTGGACGTGGCGCTGCCCAGCCACGCTCAAGTCCCCAAGCTCGATGGCATTCCACTGCGCGTATTCTGGTACTCGGATCCGTCATTCAGCGCCGGGGTCGAGGTCATTGCGATCGACC
>JBAWDI010000835.1:0-3417 GCA_049590695.1 Bryobacteraceae bacterium | reverse complement strand
ACACGGGGGCAGCCGAGAAATCGATGGTTACATTCAAGTCCGAACGACTGCGTAGCGGACTCTACAAAGTCGTCTCGAACGGTCCTATGGAGCCAGGCGAATACTGCTTTCTTGCTTCACAGGGCAGCCAAATCTTCGATTTCGCAGTGACGCCGAACCAGTAGCCAGCCGGGCGGCACCATCACGCTCAGCGCCCCGCTCTCCGGCAAGATGGGATCGGCTGGCCCCACCCGGTGGCTGACAGAACATCAAGCGCTCGCCAGCATTTCGAGCCAGAGTCGCAGCGTTAGATCGTGGCGCTCCGCATTCGCAAGATACGGTCGAAGCTCCGAAAAGTACCGGCCTTCCAGAACCGCGAGATCGAGCGGGGCCGCACGGGCGAGGTGTTTTACATCTTCCCGATCGCGAGCCGAGTTCCGTTCCAATTTCGATAGCGCGAGGTCGTGCGCCTCGAGCCCCAGGAGGAGCAGTCTGCGATATGCGGCCGGGAACATCGACATCAGGCGGTCGGCATAGTTCTCGGGAACAGTCGCGATGCCGACATGCTGTAGGTATACTCCGTACTTCTTGTGCAGGGACGATCCCTCTCCCGCGAGCAATTGGAGGGGCGCGGTCTTCTCAACCGGGATCACGGTCAGGCAATCGACATCCACCGTCGGACGCGGCAAACCGTACAGCATCGCAATCGCAAAGCCGCCGATGCAATGGAGTGCGACGGGGCGGTCGAGGGTCTTGTCGATTTCAAGAAAGAACGAGTGCCATGGCTCCGGCGGCTGGTTATGCGGCATAGGGCAAGTACCGGGCGTTCAGATCCGTCAGCAAATTCCAATGTATGGCTTCGACAGGGCGAGTACGCCGAAGCCAGCGACGCTCCGCCTCCGAGAGGGACGCCTGGCACAGGGTGTCCTCCCGGACCAGGCGAGCGCGGTCCAGGACCTCCACAATTTCGCGAAGCCGGCTCGCAGCCGAGGCATCGCCCCGTTTCGCCGCCACCTGCCGCGCTAGCGTGACCACGAATCCGAGCCGGTTCTGGACATCTCGCAACTTGGCCTCGCGTATCAGCCACTCCCAATCGAGATCGCTGTATTCGACCACGAGCCAGGGTAAAGCTTCGATCACGCGGACTTCCATCTCGGTGGCGACGATAGCGGCAAGAAGGACAACCGTGGGATTCTTCCGGCGTGCGCCGCGCAACTGCCGGAAGCCGGGATATCCCAGCCTGGCGAGTGCCGTCGCCAGGGACGAGGAATGCCACGAATCTATACTGTCGGACTCCAGCGGCAGAGCAGTAGGACCGAGGCTGTACAGCTTCACGAACCTCGATCCGAGCGGAGGAGTCACCGGCCGCCGGCCGCGCTCCAGCAGGGCGAGATATGGCTGTGACACTCCCAACCGGTCCGCCGCCTGTTGTTGTGTCAGGCCGGCTGTCCGGCGTGCCGATCGCAACTGTTCCGGGCGCAAGCCGCGATTCCTCCAGGCCCTATTATAACAATTATTGTAATAGGGAGGTAACCCTGCCGCCGCCTCAGAACAAGAACGGCACGAATCGTCGCGTGCGTTTCATGTAAGCCGCATAGGCCGCGCCGAAGCTCGCGAGATTCTCCCGTTCCTCGGCGAGCGACGTGGCGATGAGAAAACCGCTCGCGACCGGCGCCAGCACAATGCCGGCGATCGCGAATGGGTCCTTCAGATACGCGCACCACACCAGCGCCAGCAGCGACGCGTACAGAGGGTGCCGGATCCAGCGGTACGCACCGACCGTGACCAGCGCGGTGGTGTTCTCAAAAGCCAGGTTGGCGCTCCGGGCGGCCGTGGGGGCCGGCCTGCCAATCGCGCGAAGCAACCGGAATCCTTCAATCGCCAGTCCGATGGAGACCGCTCCGAGGAACCAGGAAACCAGTTGGCGAGCCGAAAGCGGGTCGCGAAACCATACGGGAACGTTTAACAGGATCAGGGCCGACAGGAGTTCAAACGCGAAGAAGCGATAGAAGCCGTGCGAGCGCAGATGCCTCAGCGGCCGCCACGACAACAGAACGATGGCGGCCGATGCAGCGAAGAAGATGGCGAATCGCACCAATGTGTTCGCCAGGATACCACTCCCCAGTAACCACCGATCACTGGACCGGTGGCGCACCCGGTTCGTCAAACCGGTCGCCGAGGCCGAGGAACAGGGCCAGCCCCTCATTGATCGCTGCCATCTCCTGCGGCGGAAGCTCGGCAAACACGCGCCGGACCCGTCGTTTGTCGACCGATCTCAGATGGTCGATCAGCGCGAAGGACTTCTTGGCGAGGCCGCTCTGCCCAGGTGAGAGCGGCGGATACAGGATCCCCTCGCCCGGAGTTCCTGTCACCGGCACAACGCAAACCAGTGGAAAGCGCTGGTCGCCGACGACGTCCGGATCGCTGACCACGATGCAGGGCCTCACGCCATGCTGTTCGTGGCCGAGTGTGGGGTCGAGTTCCACTACGACCACCGCACCGCGACCGAGTTTCACTCGCGCCCCTCCATCCAACCCTCGCCGGGGGCCCACCGGACCGGCTTGCCGACACTCCAGTCGACGAGCGCCTCGGTATCTTCCTCAGGCAAGCCGCGCGCCCATTCTGCGAGTCCCTGCTCGGCGAGTTCGGCAGTCTCCGGGTGCGGATTCCGCAGTGATCGGCGAAGCTCGGTGCGGCGGCGACGATCCAGTTCATGGCGGACGGCCTCCGCGACGAACTTGCTGCGGTTCCTCTCCCGGAGGTCAATGTCTCTAACGAGGTCGTTGGGGAGGGTGACGGTCACACGTTCGGTAGCCATTTCATACTCTCAGTATGATCATACCTCATCTCACCCAAGTTCGCATCGCCTCGGCTTGCATTCCCCAGCAAAACATTCGAATATAATTATCGGGTGGCAGACGCATGCCACCACCTATAAGAGGTGCCAAACATGAACATCGGGGCTATTCGAGAGCGCGGCGCGTTCGACCGGCGGGTCGCGCTGACACCTCCCGTGGTGCGGCGGTTGACCGGCGCCGGCCACACCGTTTGGGTCGAGACCGGGGCCGGCGATGGCGCTATGTTCCGCGATACCGAGTACCTCCGCGCGGGGGCGCAGATCGCCTATTCGCCCGCCGAGGTCCTCCAGCGTGTGGAGCTGCTGGCCAAGATCGGCCGGCCCACGACGGAAGAGTTGGGTCTCTGCGCGCCGGGCATGGCGCTGATGGCCTTCTACCACATGGCCGTGGCGGACCGCGGCCTGGTGGAAACGCTGGCCGGGATCAGCCTCACGGCCATCGGCTGTGAGATCATCCAGCAGGACGACGGGCGCCTGCCGGTGCTCGCCGCCATCGGCGAAATCGCCGGACAGATGACGGCCGCCATCGCCGCGCACCTGCTCCGCTCCAGCTCCGGCGGACGCGGCATTCTGCTGGGCGG
>JBAWDI010000834.1:0-6061 GCA_049590695.1 Bryobacteraceae bacterium | reverse complement strand
TGGTCGACGGATTGAGGGCGCTCATGCTCTCTGGCGGCGTCGCGAGGGTGGGCTTCGACATGGGCGTACTTGCCATTGCCGCGCTGCTGATATCGATGCTCAGCGCGTGGTTTTACCCGAAGGTGGTAATGTGACTGAAAAAGGTTTCATCACTTTCGCGGCTCAATCGCCCGCCCTGCCCGTACCCTTGTCAACGCTTCATGCCCCGCCTTACATCTGACCACGCATGACTCGGGGCCAGGGCGTCTCGCTACGCCTTTCCTGTACGGCTCGCTCATCCGCTGCTCAATGCCGGTTCATCCCGGCGCTCCAAGCCAAAGCATGCCCCACCTACATGACCGGGCCGATGCGCCACGGCACAAACTCCCGGTGCCCCAGCCGCTCGGCGCAGGTGCGCCGGCCGGACGCCACCTCCAACACAAAATCGAAAATCTCGCGGCCCACCTGCGGCACGGTCTTTTCGCCATCGGCGATCGCTCCAGCGTTGATGTCCATGTTGTCCGTCATGCGCCGGTACATGCCGCTGTTGGAAGAGATCTTGATTACCGGGACGGTGGGAAATCCAATGGCGCTGCCGCGGCCGGTGGTGAACGCCAGCAGGGTACAGCCGCCGGCCGCCAGGCCGGTGAGGGACACCGGGTCGTAGCCGGGCGTATTCATGAACACGAAACCCGGGGAGGCGACGCGTTCGGCAAAGTCGTAGACCTCGATCAGCGGCGAAGTGCCGCCTTTGGCCACCGCGCCCAGCGATTTCTCGAGGATGTTGCTCAGCCCACCCTGCTTGTTGCCGGGCGACGGGTTGTCGTCGAAACCGCACGCGAACCGGTTCAAGTATTCCCGGTACTCCCGGATGCAGCGCAACAATTTTTCAGCCACTTGTTTATTGCGTGCCCGCTTGACGAGCAAATGTTCGGCGCCGAAGATCTCGGGCGTCTCGGCGAGCACCGCGGTGGCGCCGATTCCGGCCAGCAGGTCCGAGCAGTAGCCCAGCGCGGGGTTGGCGGTGATGCCGGAGAAGGAATCCGACCCGCCGCAGTTCAGTCCCAGCACGATCTTCGAAGCCGGCGTTGCGGTGCGCTTTTCCGCCGCCGCCCGGTCCAGGAACCTCGAAATCTCGCGGCGCGCGGCTTCCACCGCGCCGCGCGTGCCGCCGCTCGATTGCAGCGTCACCCCAACCAGCGGCGCGGACCTCCCGGCCTCGCCGGAGAGGTAGTAGTCGATCTGGTTCACTTCGCAGCCCAGCCCGAGGATGATGCCGGCCGAGACATTGGGATGGGCCAGCACGCCGCCCATGGTCCGGCGGAGCTGGTCGACATCGGGACCGAAGACATGGCCGCAACCCTCGCCGTGCGGAAAGGCCACCACGCCATCCACGTTGGGCGCGAGCGATTGGCCCTCATAGCTACGGGCGACCGCTTCGGCGGTGTGCGCCGCGCAGTTGCTGGCCGCCACCACCGCGATGTAATTGCGCGTCCCCACGCGTCCGTCCGCGCGCTGGTAGCCGAGAAAGGTGGGGGCATCCTTGCCGGCCTGCGGCACGGGCGTCTCCGCCGCCGGAAACTCGTAATCGAATTGCATCTCTTCGAAGGAGAGGTTGTGAGTATGCACGTGACGCCCGGCTTCGATGAGCTGGCTGGCGCGGCCGATGGCCTGGCCGTAGCGTTCCACCAGCTCGCCCGGCCCGATCGCCCGCAGCGCGACCTTGTGGCCCGCCGGAATGGCCTCGCGCGTTACGAGCTGAAGGCCCTCCACCGACAGCCCGGTCCCCGCCGGAATGGGCACGCGCGCCACCGCCACGTTGTCGGTGGGGTGCAGGCGAATGACCGAATTCCCGGCCGTCGGCAGCTTGGCGATGTCAAGCAGCATCCGGTTCCCCTAGCGTTCCAGCACCAACTCGGCGGCCTGGTCTCCCAGGTGCGCGTGCAGCTTGTTTCCCACGGGGTGGACCCAGATGCCCGTTCCGTCGGGCGGGACGGGGAGATCGGCGGGGGAGTCCACCACCACGAAACGATCGTTTTCCACGCCATCGAGCAGTCTACCGATATGCATATGGGCGTGGCACTGCGTGCGGCGCTCGAGTCCATTCATGGCGATCCCCCACTGGTTGCCCCACAGCTCGCGAGCCTTGGCGATGGCCGCGGTCCAGTAGGCGGTGCGCTGGGCGGCGGACATACCCGCCAGGTCTTGCGGGCTGGCGCCATGGAACCGCGGCAGCGCCAGCCAGCGGTTGGGCTTGGTGGGATTGGCGTCCTTGACAAAAAAGAATTGCGGCTCGGCGGGCTGGGCTTCGGCCAGGCGGCACAATTGGCACTCGGTGGCCGCCATGGTCTCGGGCTTCGAGACATCGCAGGCGCAGCCACGCACGTCGGCCCGGCCGAGCGGCAGGATCAACAGTATGGTTGCGGCCAGAGTCCGGAGGAAGCGCATTTTGATTCGATTATAGCGATACCATGATGGATTCTGTCGGGATGTCGACTTACCTGATTCTGGGGATGGCTTACGCCTTTGCCGCCGCCGTGCAGCCCGGACCGCTGCAGACCTACCTCATCTCGCAGACCCTGAGCCATGGCTGGCGCCGCACCCTTCCCGCCGCCTTCTGCCCGCTGATCAGCGATGGCCCGGTGATCGTGCTGGTGCTGCTGGTGCTGAGCCGCGTGCCCGTCTGGCTGGCGCAAGGTCTGCGGCTGGCCGGCGGAGTATTTGTGCTGTATCTGGCCTGGGGCGCCGTGAAGGCATGGCGCGGGTACGGCATCCAGGACATGGCGCCAGCGCCCTCGAGCCTGCTGCGGGCGGCCCTGGTGAATGTGCTGAATCCCAACCCGTATATCAGTTGGAGCCTGGTGCTGGGGCCGCTGCTTCTGAAGGGTTGGCGCCAGGCGCCCGCCAACGGCGTGGCTTTGCTGGCGGGCTTCTATGGCACGATGGTTCTCAGCCTGGCCGACACCATCGTGCTCTTTGCCGCGGCCAGGAATCTGGGGCCGCGGGTGACTCGGGTGCTGATCGGGTTGTCGTCGGTGGCGCTGGCGTGTTTTGGCTGCTATCTGCTTTGGTCGGGGGCCGGGGGGTGGTGACCAGGCAGGCCGTCTGCGTAGAAGGTCATGGCTTCGCGAGTCTCCCGGAGAACCACGTCGAGTTGATCGACCATCGCCAGGTAATCCCGATGTTTCCTTCTCGCGGCGTTCCGCTGGATGTCGCAGCACAACTCGGCGAGTCGATCGGCGCTCATTAGCAGCATGCTGCCCTTGAGGGCGTGGCTGCAAGCGGCCAGAGCGTCAAGGTCCATGGATGCCGCTGCCTGCCTCATGCTCTCCAGCCGCGTGGCTGTGTCCCGGAGGAAGGTGTCAATCAAATTCCCGACGAATTCCGATTCGCCGGCCCGTTCCAAATCCGCCAGCGCGCCCGATAGCCTCCACGGAACCGGCCGCCTCCGGCAGGTATCGCCACTGTCGATTGCGTTGCTGTCGATTGCGTTCATCGTTTGTCACCTCAGAGATTTAGCGGTGCCCGGGGCACATTTGTGAAGGGTGAAATGGAATGTAGTTCCGGCGCCGGGAGTGGAGTCGAGCCAGATCTTCCCGCCGTGACGCTCCACGATCTTCCTACAGACGGCCAGCCCGATGCCGGTTCCGGGATACTGCTCGCGCGTGTGCAGCCGCTGGAAGATCTGAAACACGCGTTCCGCGTGCTCGGGTGCGATCCCGATTCCGTTGTCGCGCACCGAGACGATCCAGTCATCCCCGGTTTCCGCGGCGGAGATGTGGACCTGCGGCAACTGGCCGTCCCGGAACTTGATGGCGTTGCCGATCAGGTTCTGGAGGAGTTGCGTCATCTGCCCTCGATCCGCGAAGACCGTCGGGAGCGAGTCCTGGACCACCGCCGCTCCGCTCTCTTCAATGGCCGGGCCGAGATTCACCAGAACGTCGGACATGACCTCTGCCAGCGGCACGTCGCGGAACTCTCCCCCTTTGGTTCCCACGCGGGAAAGCGCCAGCAGGTCGGCAATGAGTTGCTGCATCCGCTTGGCGCCGTCCACCGTGTACTTGATATACTCGTCCGCTTTGTCATCCAGCTTTCCGGCGTAACGTTTGGCCAGCAGTTGGGTGAAGCTGGCGACCATCCGCAGCGGTTCCTGGAGGTCGTGCGACGCCACGTAGGCGAACTGCTCCAGTTCGGCGTTGGAGCGCGCCAGATCGGCCGCCTGGCGCTTCAGCAGTTCCTCCTGGCGCCGCAACTCGGTAATGTCCAGCATCGTACAGCGCAGGCCAGCAACGGCGCCATGGCTGTCCCGGACTTGATTTTGCTGCAAGCGGACGAGCACGGTATCGCCGTTCCGCCGGCATATCTCCCATTCCGAGTCTTCCATCCGTTGATTCGGAGCTTCTACCGCCGCTTGAAAGCCGGCCTTTCGCTTTTCGACCTGGGCGGGAGCCATGAAATCCCAGACCCGGCGTCCCAGGATCTCCCCAGCGCCGCACCCCAGCAGCCTGCACTCGGCATGGTTCACGCGAACGATGACGCCGCTGGTGTTGGTCTCATGGTAGGCGATGGGGGCGTCGTCGAAAAGCTGGCGCGAACGCTCTTCGAATTCCAGTATCCGGCAACCGGCCCGGACGCGGAGGTGAAGCTCCGTCATGTTCACCGGCTTGGTCAGATAGTCGTCGGCCCCCGCGCCCATGCCGGCGATCAGGTCCGCGGGCGTATCGCGCGCCGTCAAGAGCAGCAGATAGATGTAGCGCCCGTCCGAGTTGGCGCGCACGCGGCGGCAGACCTCGATGCCGTCCGCCCCGGGCATACTCCAGTCGAGAATGGCCAACGATGGGCCGGCTTTGTCTTCGAGCATGGCCAAGGCGCCAGCGCCGTCGCACGCGGTGACCACCTCAAAGCCCAATTTGGACAGTTCGCGGCCGAGAAACATCCGGTAAACCGTGTCGTCATCGGCAATCAGGAGGCGCATAAGTCCAAACGAATCACTTAGGGATGGGCCGCCTTCCGTGGCCCTCGATGCTAAGATATCGCAGCAGAGCGCGCCGGCCAATACCTAAGAACCCCGATTAACGTGGAGATGAGACGGTATGAAACATGAGTTTCGCCAGCAAGTTATGATAATCGGGGTGCCCATGGCGGCATGCTCTAATGCTCTGTCCCGGCCGGCGCGGGTTCTTTCACCGGCGCCCATCTTTGCAAGGTTTCGAACAAAGCTTCCATGGCGACGGGCTTGGCGACAAAGTCGTCCATACCCGCCTCGAGGCATTGCTCGCGACAACCCGCCATCGCGTCAGCCGTCATGGCGATGATGGCCACGTGCCGGCCCGGCCCTTCCCGGCGCCGGATCTCCTGGGCGGCCTCGTACCCGTCCATTTCCGGCATCTGGCAGTCCATGAAAACCAGATCGTAAGGCAACAGTTCGAACATTCTCACCGCCTCGCGGCCGTTTGTCGCCACGTCCGCGCGGAGCCCGAGTCGCTCCAGCATCCGTACGGCAACCTTCTGGTTGACGACATTGTCCTCGGCCACCAGCACTCGAATCGGCCAGCCCGCCGCCCTTCCGGCCAACGCGGACTGCATCTCCACGATCCGGCTGCCGGGCCGGGCCGGGCTGGCCAGCGCCACGTGCTGTTTCTTGGACCAGGCGGTGGCGAGCGTGGTCAACAGTTGCGATTGGCGCACCGGCTTGGACAGGCAGGCATCCAGACTGGCGCCCTCCGTGTGCCTCAAGGCGCCCAAATGTCCAACCGAGGTCAGCATCACCAACACGGTGTCCCGGGTGGCCGGATCTGCTTTGATCTCCCTGGCCAGCGTGGCTCCGTCCATGCCCGGCATTTGATAGTCGAGGATGACGCAGTGGTAGGGATCTCCGCTTCGCCGGGCCGCATGGAGGGCTTCGAGGACTTGCTCGCCGGAACTGAAGCTTCCGTTGCGCATGCCCCAGCTTGTGATCTGTTCATGCAGCACCCGCCGGTTCACTTCGTTGTCGTCCACGATGAGCACGCGCAAGTCTCTCAGGTCGGCCACGGGAACGGGGGCCGCGTGGGGTTGGGCATCCAGGGTCAACGGCAGGGTG
>JBAWDI010000833.1:0-5586 GCA_049590695.1 Bryobacteraceae bacterium | reverse complement strand
CACCCTGCCGTTGACCCTGGATGCCCAACCCCACGCGGCCCCCGTTCCCGTGGCCGACCTGAGAGACTTGCGCGTGCTCATCGTGGACGACAACGAAGTGAACCGGCGGGTGCTGCATGAACAGATCGCAAGCTGGGGCATGCGCAACGGGAGCTTCAGTTCCGGCGAGCAAGTCCTCGGAGCCCTCCGTGCGGCCCGGCAAAGCGGCGATCCCTACCACTTCGCCATCCTCGATTATCAAATGCCGGGCATGGACGGAGCCACGCTGGCCAGGGCGATCAGATCGGACCCGGCCATTCGGGACACCGTGCTGGTGATGCTGACCTCGGTGGGGTGCTGGGACACGGTGAGACACACGGAGGGCGCCAGCCTCGATGCCTGCCTGTCCAAGCCCGTGCGCCAATCCCAACTATTGAACACGCTCGCCACCGCCTGGTCCAAGAAACAGCACGTGGCGCTGGCCGATTCGGCCAAGCCCGGGAGCCGGATCGCCGACATGAAATCCGCCTTGTCCGGAAGGGCGGCGGGCTGGCCGATTCGAGTGCTGGTGGCCGAGGATAATGTCGTCAACCAGAAGGTTGCCGTGCGGATGCTGGAGAGACTGGGGCTGCGCGCGGACGTGGCGGCCAACGGCCGCGAGACGGTGAGAATGTTCGAACTGCTGCCCTACGACCTGGTCTTCATGGACTGCCAGATGCCCGAAATGGACGGGTACGAGGCCGCCCAGGAGATCCGGCGCCGGGAAGGGCCGGGCCCGCACGTGGCCATTATTGCGTGTCCTTTCGGCTAACCTGCGTGACGGCAGAGAAGCCGCCCTGGTAAGTTCATTCAGTCGCCGAGGTGCGGCTGATAATGAAACGTGAAAGCACCCCCATTCCAGAACCAGTGGCACAACTGCATCGCCAGTTGGAGCAGTTTCGAAGTAGCCAGCCGGGGCGGACGAAGCTGCCGGAATCGCTGTGGCAGGCTGCGGTCGAGTTGGCCCGCCAACACGGCGTGTATCCCGTCGCCCATCCGCTACGGTTGGACTATACGAGGCTGAAGAAACGCCTCGGTGGGTCTCCGACCTTGCGTCGGAAGGCAACCAAGCCGGCATTCGTGGAGTTGGTTGCGCCGGCCCGCGCACAGCTCGAAGAATGTGTGATCGAGTTCGAGTCCCCGGGCGGGAGCAAGATGCGCATCCAATGGAAGGCCGCCGTTCCGCCAGACTGGACAGCCCTGCTGCAGGCGTGGCGGGAAACGGAAGGATGATTCAGATCACGGCGCAGATGCGTGTGCTGGTGGCCATCGAGGCAGTCGATGGAAGAAAGGGCATCGATTCTTTGGCGCGGCTCTGCCAGGAGAAACTCGCGGAGGATCCGTTTTCCGGGTGCGTGTTCGTGTTTCGGAGCCGGAGTGGGACTGCAATCCGGCTGCTCAGTTATGACGGCCAGGGATACTGGCTGGCACAAAAGCGGCTTTCGAAGGGGCGGTTCGTGTGGTGGCCGGAGGCAACCGGGCCGACCAAGCCATTGGAAGCCTATGAGGCACAGTTGTTGATGGCGGCAGGCGACCTTTCCAGAGTGCGGGCCGCGCCGATGTGGCGTCGCGTGAGCGTGCTGAAGTAAATTCCGCAAAAATACGGGCTTCCCCCCTTGCGTTCCAAGAAGAAGTGGTTCATACTGCGGTCGATGGTCGAGTTCAGGTATCGGGGCCGGCAGATCAGCCAGGACGACATCCTTTATATACGCGCGCTGGTCGAGCGCCACCCGCACGAAAGCCGGCGCACGCTGTCGACCAAGTTATGTGAAGCCTGGCAGTGGCGCCAGACCAATGGCGCATTGCGAGATATGGTGTGCCGCGGCCTGCTGCTGATGCTGGAGCGGGCCGGTCAGATCACCTTGCCGCGAGTGAGTTACGTCCGGCATAACCCGCTGGCAAAGAGAACACCTCCGCTTCCGACGCAGATTGATACCACCCCCATGGAAGACCGGCTGCGCAACCTCCAGCCGCTGGAGTTCGAGCAGGTTCGGCGGACCGCACATGAGCCCTTGTTCAACAGCTTGATGGAGGAGCATCACTACCTCGGCTACGAGCAACCGGTGGGCGAACACTTGAAGTATCTGGTGTGGGCGCAAGGCCGTCCGGTGGCTTGTGTGGCATGTTCGAGCGCACCGCGACACATTGGCGCGCGCGACCGCTACATCGGCTGGAGCGCCGACGCGCGGCGCCGGAATATCCGCTTCCTCGCGTACAACACGCGATTCCTGATCCTGCCTTGGGTACGGGTGGAGCACCTGGCGTCGCACATCCTGGGCCGGATGGCGGCGCGGATCTCCGATGACTGGCAGCGGATGTACGGACATCCGATTTACTTTCTGGAGACATTCGTGGATCCGGAGCGATTCCGCGGAACCTGTTACCGCGCGGCCAACTGGGTACTCCTTGGTAAGACGACAGGACGTGGCAAGCAATCCAACAGCTATGTGCCGAACCGATCGATCAAAGAGGTTTTGGGGTATCCGCTGATAAAACGGTTTCGCGAACTGTTGGGGGAGGTAGGATGAAGTCCGCCAAACGGCGCCGGGTCGATGTGAACCTGGACGAACTGGACCGGGTGCTGGATGGAGCCCGGCAAGCGCCGCTGAGCGAGGCCGATTGCGACAAACTCAAGAGCGCCTTGCATGCCCTGGCGGCGATGCTGGCGCCATCGCGCAATACGGAGAAGACCAGCGCCGTGCTGGAAGAACCGAAGAACCCAGAAACCGGCGATGGCACACAGCCGGATACCAACGTTTCCCCGCAACCCGGACACGGGCGCAACGGAGCGGAGGCGTTTGGCGGCGCGCGGACGGTCGCCATTGCGCACCAGAAGTTGACGCACGGGGACCGCTGCCCGGAGTGCGGAAAAGGCAACGTATACGGGCAGAAGGAGCCGAAGGTGCTGGTGCGGATCGTGGGGCAGGCGCCGTTGGCGGCAACGGTCTACTCGCTGGAGCGGTTGCGTTGCGGCGCGTGCGGGCAGGTGTTTACGGCGCAAGAGCCGGAAGGCGTAGGGCCGGAAAAATACGACGAGACCGCCGCGGCGATGATCGCGCAACTCAAGTACGGCAGCGGGACCCCGTTCTACCGGCTGGAAAAGCTGGAAGGTCAGCTGGGGATTCCATTGCCGGCAGCGACCCAGTGGGAGGTTGTCGAAGAGGCCGCCGAGTTGGTCAAACCGGCGCGGGATGAGCTGATCCGGCAGGCGGCGCAGGGCGAGGTGGTACACAACGACGACACCAGTATGAAGGTGCTCCAGCTGAAGCGTGAGCCCGGTGACGAACGCACCGGCGTGTTCACCAGCGGCATCGTTTCCACCGGGCAGGGCCAAAAGATCGCCTTGTACTTCACCGGCCGCCAGCATGCGGGCGAGAACATCGCCGATGTGCTGAAGCAGCGGGCGAAGGACTTGAGCCCGGTGATCCAGATGTGTGATGCGCTGTCGCGGAACGTGCCGAAGCTGCCCAGCGGAGTGGAGATTCTGGTGGCGAACTGTCTGGCTCATGGAAGGCGTCAGTTTGTGGAAGTCGTTCAGAACTTTCCCGAGGAGTGCCGGCATGTGCTGGAGACGCTGGGCGAGGTGTACCGGTACGATGCGGAAGCGCGCGAGGGCGGCCTGGCAGCGGAGGAACGGTTGAGGTTTCATCAAGAGCACAGCGGTCCGGTGATGGAGAAACTGCACGGTTGGCTGGAGGCGCAGTTCGGCGAGCGGAAGACGGAGCCCAACTCCGGCCTGGGCAGGGCGATCACCTATCTGTTGCGGCACTGGAAAGCCTTGACGACGTTTCTGCGAGAGGCCGGAGCCCCTTTAGACAATAATCTTTGTGAGCGAGCTTTAAAGCGGGCGGTGCTGCACCGGAAGAATGCGTTGTTCTACAGGACGCTGCACGGGGCCGAGGTGGGCGACCTGTTTATGACCCTGATCCACACCTGCCAGCTATGTGGCGCCAACTCGTTCGATTATCTGACGGAGTTGCAGCGCCATGCCCGGGAACTGACGGCCAACCCTGCGGAGTGGATGCCCTGGAACTACCGCCAGGCGCCGGCGCCGCCTGGCGTATGATGAATCCTGCATGGCCGAAAAGGAACGACTGCGGCCATGGTTGGGTGACGCTCTGAAATGGCCGCCAAACGGGCCTCTCCAAAGGCAAAATCCGACAACGTTTTTGGCCAGGCACGGAAACCGGCGAAAATGTTCCGCGCAGGCCTCTACGCCCGCATTTCCACGAACGATCAGCAGACGCTGTCCATGCAGAGCCACGCCATGCGGGAGTATGCAGCCCGCCGCGGCTGGACGATCGCTGTGCAAGTCCGTGAGGTTGGCTCCGGTGCGGCTAAACGAGAAGCTCGTGAGAAGTTGCTGGAGTCAGCGCGCCGCCGCGAAATCGATGTCGTGCTGGTGTGGCGGCTGGACCGCTGGGGCCGCTCGGTAACGGATCTGCTGGCGACCCTGCAAGAACTGGAACATCTTGGCGTCGGATTCGTTTCCCTTACTGAGGCACTGGATCTGACCACACCAGCCGGGCGTGCCATGGCTGGCTTGCTGGCCATCTTTGCTGAGTTCGAAAGGGAGATTCTGCGGGAGCGAACTCGGGCTGGCTTGGCCCATGCGCGTGAGAACGGGAAACGGCTGGGTCGGCCGGCAACCGCGGCCGTTCACGCTGCGGAAATCCGGAAGCTACATCGTGCTGGTGTTAGCAAATCCGAAATCGCTCGTCGAGTGCAGCTCGGGCGCACCTCAGTCCGCCGAATCCTGGGAGCGAAGTCATGAAAAGACCCAAACGAGACCCTGTGCGGGAGGACCGCATTCACAACGAGGCCATTGTCGATGCCAGTCCGGATGAGCAGGCGATGAGCTGGTATTACTATCTGGATAGCAAGATCAGTTTCCCGTTCCAGGCGAAGTGCCTAGCCACGAAGGTCGTCTCGCCACTCAGGAAAGGGGAAACCGTGGAAGTCGTGCGCATGGCGCCGGACGAAGTCTGCGAGCACGACATGCTCGTCCTGGTCCGATGGCAGGGTCGAACCATGGCCGCCCCGCTCGCTCAACTCACCGCTGTCGATCCAGACGAATCAACCGCTGAAGCTGTCGGTGACTGGCATTACTGGGTGGCGCAGGGCTACTGTCTCTGAGCTGGACTCCCGCTGTGCACCGTTTTCGACGTCACCTATTTCCCGGAGAAATAGCCCGGCGATTCCTTACGCAGCCTTACCGAAAGGACACCGCCGGGAAGGGCCGGGCCCGCACGTGGCCATTATTGCCATGACGGCCGACGCCATGGCGGGCTGTCGCGAGCGATGCCTCGAGGCGGGCATGGACGACTTTGTCGGCAAGCCCGTAGCCATGGAAGCTTTGTTCGAGGCGCTTCAAAGATGGGCGCCGGCGAAGGAACCCGCGCCGGCCTGACCGTGATGCCCTGAAACGTTTTGGTGGACCTGGTGAGATTCGAACTCACGACCTCTTCCATGCCATGGTCTCTACATCAATCACTTAAGCGCGAATTCGCGAATTCTAAAAGAGTTACGAGTGCGCGATTTGGACCTCATTTGGACCCCATGCGCTCT
>JBAWDI010000832.1:0-6381 GCA_049590695.1 Bryobacteraceae bacterium | reverse complement strand
CAGTTTGGCGGTCCGGAGCCCCGAGGCGCCGATCGGCAGAATCCGGTCCGCATCCCCGTGCATCACCAGCGTGGGCACGTCGACGCGGGTCAGGTCCTGGCGGAAGTCCTCATGCCATGCCGCCACGGAAGCCAGACTGGCCGTGGCAGAGGCACCGGCTGCCACGTTCCAGTTGGATTGAACCGTCTGTTCGCTGACGCGCTTCCCCAGCAGGAGATCCATGTTGTAGAAATTCCTGAAAAACCCGGTGAAGAACGCGTAGCGGTCCGCGGCGACGGCTTTTTCGATTCCGTCGAACACACTGCCCTCCACGCCCTCCGGATTGTCCGGCGTTTTCAGAAGGAAGGGCGGGACCGACGAGATGAATACCGCTTTGCTCACACCCTTCGATCCGTACTTCCCGAAGTAGCGCGCCACTTCGCCGCCACCCATCGAGAAACCGGCCAGCGCGAAGTCCCGCAGTTCAAGCTGCCTCACGAGTTGGTGCAGATCCTCGGCGAAGGTGTCGTAGTTGTAGCCGAAGGTGGGCTGGCTGGACTTGCCGAATCCTCTCCGGTCATAGGTGATGACGCGGCGACCCGCCCCCAGTAGCACCGGCATCTGTTTCTCCCAGGAAGCGCCGCTCAGGGGATATCCGTGGATCAGGACGACCGGCTCACCCGAGCCGTGGTCCTCATAGTAAAGATCGATGTTGCCGGAGTTTTCCTTCCCGACAGTAATGTATGGCATTGAGATTCTCCACAAGCAAAAACTGCACTTCCTGTAACCAGCCTTGCACCTTCACCTCCCGTGGGAAGTGAATCGCGCGGCCACCATGGTGCCCGGGTCCGTTTGGAAAGCCAGGATTTCCTTGCCGCCGTCGACCAGAAAACCACGCATGGCCATTAGCGAAGGTTCGGCGTCTTGCCCGTCCTGGTCCGGGAGTATCCATTCGAACCGTACCGAGCAGTCGCTCTCTACCTGAAAGCTGCCGTTTTCGGCTACGTCCAGCGTCCCCTGGGCGGCGACCGCCTGCGCGATTTCGCCGTCCTGCATCGGGATGGTGCTGCCGGAGACCGTAAAGTCATATTTCTTCAGCAGATCCGCCGCCGAGCACGTGTCGGATGTCCGCTGCATGATCCCGTGCTGGGCGCCACCCGGGTCGGTCTGTGTGAATTGCACGCGGGTTCCATCGGTGGAAACCGTTCCGCTGAAATTCTGGAAGGCGCCGGAATCGTCCTGCAGCTTCCAGCTCACCGAACAATCCGAATTCGCCTCGTAGCTTCCCGTCACCGGGTTGCCTAGAAGCAGTCCGCGAAAGGTGGCGGACGCCGTCCCGCTCAGGCTGCCGCGCCCATCGAAAGCGATCCGGCCCAGGCTGGCAGCCGGTTTCGGCGTCCCGGAGATATCCGTCGAGCCGGTCAACTGAAACGCATACGGTCCAACCAGGTCCGCGGGATCGCAGACGCCGGCGGCCTGCGCCGCCAAACCCGAAGGCAGCACCAGGAGGAACAGCCAATTCATCCACATGATGTACTGGGAAGGCACCTGAAGAGCCAAACCAGGTTTGGTCCCTAATCTGCTTATACCAGACTTGATAGACGAAAGGACGTTCCACTTGAAAACTCTCAGTATATGCGCCGCATCGCTGGCGTTCCTGGCCGCCGGAATTCTGGCAGGATGCTCCCAGACGCCGAAATCACCCGACGTTTCCGCCAGCATTCGCACAGCGCTCGATCAGGCCGGCCTCAAGGATGTTTCTGTGGTTCAGGATCGCGAGAAGGGCGTGGTAACGCTGGGCGGACACGTCGCGGCCGACGGTGACAAGGCACAAGCGCAATCCATTGCCACGTCCATCGCGGGCGGTCAAGTTGTCGCGAACGAGATTGCCGTGATTCCGCCGGGTGCCGCAAGCGCGGCCCAAGCCATGAATTCGGATCTGGACAAAGGCATTGGCGAGAACCTGGACGCCGCTCTCATCCAGAACAAGCTTCACAAGAGCGTGAAGTACGAGGTCAAAAATCACGTTGTCACGCTGACCGGCGAGGTCGCCTCTCAATCCGCCCGCCGGCAGGCCGAAAGCGTCGCGTCTTCCGTTCCCAACGTTTCGCAGGTTGTAAACGAGCTGCAGGTCAAGAATCAGAAGGCCACTTCGTCGCAGTAAGCGAGTTAAAGCGTTTCCATAGAAAAGGAGATTCAAGATGTTGCTATTGCTGATCGTTTTGATACTGGTTTTGGGGCTGGGTGGTGGCTACTACGGCCGCAGCCGCTGGGGTTACGGCGGGGGTATGGGCTCGGGGGTAGGCACCGTATTGGTGGTTCTCCTGGTAGCCTACCTGCTTGGGGCGTTCCGCTAGAGGGCGAGGGACCCAGAGGGTACCCCCTCGCCCCTACAAGGGTGCGGTGTAGGGGCCGGGCATGCCCGGCCCATAACGCGCCACCCGCGCTACACGAAGGCCTCGCCTTCCGCGACGATCTCGGCTGGACCGGTGAGGTAGAAGTCTTCCTCGATCCGAAGATCCAACGGGCCGGCGGGCGTGAGCACGCGCACGGGGGATGTGACTAACCAGCGCGCCACCGCTGCGGCGGCCGCTCCGGTGGACCCCGTCCCCGAGCTCATGGTCTCCCCCGCCCCGCGCTCGTAGAACCGCGCCTCGATGGCGTTCTCGCCCACGGGTCTGAAAAAGGAGACGTTGGTGCGCTTCGGAAAGAGCGGATGCGACTCGATCTCCGCTCCCATGGCGCGCCAGTCGAACTCGAAATCCTCCACCGGCACGGCGCACTGCGGGTTGCCCACCCACAGGAGCGTAACGTCGCGCGGCCCGGTGGAAAGCGGCAATTGAAAAAGTTCGGCGGCCATTTCCGGACGGCCCATGTTCATTTCGAACTGGAAGCGCAAGCCGCTGCGCCCGAGCAACCGCAGCGACTTGACGCCCGCGCCGGTGCGCACGCGCACCGTCTCGGCCTCACAGCCATGCTGGATGAGGAACGCCGCCGCGCAGCGCGTGCCGTTGCCGGAAATCTCGGCCATGCTGCCATCGGAGTTGTAGAGCTGGATGGAGCCGTCCACTTCCGGGTCCGGCGCCACCAGCATCCAGCCGTCCGCGCCCACGCCGGTGTGCCGGTCGCAGATGGCGCGGGCGATTCCAGCGTGATCGGACGGAGGCGCATCGCGCTGCCAGGTCAGCAGAAAATCGTTCTTGGCGCCGTGCGCCTTGGTGAACGGGATCTTCATGGATCGCCTCCCGTGCGCCGGTAGATCTCGATCGCCGGCGCGCCTTGCACAATGATGCTCTTTTCCAGACTGTATCGGCCGTCGCGAACGGCAGCCGCCGCGACGGCGTCGCCGCGCATTCCGACGGCCCACTCCTGCCACATGAGAAGTTCGGGCCGCCTCACCGTGGCCAGCCATGGCAGGCCGTTGTCCCCGGTGAATGTCTCGCGCAAGGGGATTCCCGCCTGGCGGTAGATGCCGGTCAAATCGCCGAACGATGTGATGATACCGGAACCGCGCACGTAGCGGGGCGCCAGGTAGCCGGCAGCCTCGCGAGTCCAGGCGCGGCGCGCCTCCGAATTGACGCGCGATTCCTCCCAGACGATCCAGTTCCGCGGCTGCGGATTCACCATCCAGTAGACCGTTCCGGCCGCGATCACCAGTGCCGCGGTGATAGCGCGCATGCGCGAAGGCACAATCGCGACCAGTCCCGCGGAAGCCACCGCCACGAGAGGCAGCACCGCCAGTCCATAGCGGGTGTTGTAGTACGAATTGGGCCAGAGCGAAGGCACGAAGATGGGGGTGGCGGAGGAGTGCATGCTCCAGATGTAGAACGCGCCCGGCAGCGCCAGCAGCGCCAGCGGCCAAAAGACGCGCCTGGCGAGCGACGCCGCGGCCCCGGCTATCGCCATGAGCGCCAGGCCCGGCCCGGCGCATAGTTGGGCCGCGGTGCGAAAGTAGAGCCAGGCCGCTGGCCAATCGCCCCTCCCCGGATATGGCTGGTTGCCTTGGATGGCCCACGCCGAATACGGTCCCCGATAGAACGCCAGCGGATCGCCGTACAGCCACCAGTTGTGCGCCAGCCAGTAGAGCGGGCCCAGCGCGGCTAGTGCGCAGAAGAGCAAAGCCACGGGGATGCGCCGCCGCCGGGCCACGCACAGAAAGTACAGGGCGGCAAAGGGAATGAGGAACCATCCTTCGTATCGCGCCAGCGTCCCGGCGCAAGCGGCGATGCCCGCGCCGGCCACCGCCCCCCACCCCTCGGTCTCGCGGAACCGCACGCTGAAATACGCGAGCGCCATCAACGCCGCGAAGAAAACCGCTTCGGTCATGGCCGTCGACTGCAAGTAAAGAAGGTTGGGATTCAGCGCGAAAAGCGCGGTGGCGGCTACGGCTGCGGCCGTGGATGCGAACGCCCGCCGCACGGCCGCAAACAGGAACGCGCCTGCCGCCACAAAACACGCCGCCGCGGAGATGGCGCCGGCAATGCCGCTTCGCCACCACTCGTCGGAACGGACGAAGGGCAACATCAGCAGGTGCGGAAGCGGCAGCCACGCGGTGCCGATCTGGTCGTATCCCGGAGTCTGCGAATCGAAAATGCGCCGCGCGATGTTGAGGTGCGCTTCGGCGTCGCCGTAGTAGAGCAGCCAGCCGCGGCTATAGAAGAACCAGACCGCCGCGGCGCTCCAGGCGGCCAAAGCGAGGACCACCCAAACCACCGGCCCTGTTCGCTGTTTCTGCATTTACTTTCTGCCACCCAAGAACGCCCGCAAGCGGGCGATGGGCAAGCTAAAGCATGCCCATCTTTTCACGGCTTCCGATTTGGCAAACATCATTAGAACGCGGTGCAGTTCTTGAACTCCCGGTAGCGCGCCTCAATTTCTTCGTGTGTGAGCGTGCGGAAACGGTCCACTCCGAACTGCTCGCAGCAAAAGCTGCCCATGACCGACCCGTAGATCACCGCGCGCCGCAGCTCCGCGACATCGATATCGCCGCGGGAAGGATCGATTCCCCGCCCCGCCAGGTAGCCGATGAACCCGCCGGCGAAGCTGTCTCCGGCGCCGGTCGGATCGAACACGTCTTCCAGCAGATAGCCCGGCGCCATGAAGTGGCAGTCGCGCCGGAACAGGATGGCGCCGTATTCGCCGCGCTTGATCACCAGGGTGTGCGGCCCCATCTCCAGAATCTTCGCCGCCGCGCGCCGCAGGTTGTGCTCACCGGAAAGCTGGCGCGCCTCGCTGTCGTTGATCAGCAGGAAATCCCACTGCCCGAGCGTCTCCAGCAGCTCGCCGCGAAAATCGTTAATCCAGTAGTTCATGGTGTCGCCGCCGGTGAGCTTGAGACCGCTCATCTGCGCGCGCACATTTCGTTGCAGCGCCGGCTGGATGTTGCCCAGAAACAGGTACGGTTCGGAGCGGTACCGTGGCGGCAGTTTCGGATTGAAGTCCGCGAACACGTTGAGGTCGGTGCGCAGCGTGGTGCGGTCGTTCATGTCGGCTGAATAGACGCCCGCCCAGAAGAACGTCCGGCCGCCCGCGACGCGCTCCAGGCCCGTGAGGTCGATGTTGCGCGAGGCCAGCAGGTCCACGTCTTCCGGCGCGAAATCGTCCCCCACCACGGCCACAATGCCGACCGCAGTGAAATAGCCGGCGGCCAGCGAAATATAGGTGGCCGCGCCGCCCAACATGCGGTCCACTTTGCCGTGCGGCGTCTCCACACCGTCGTAGGCGACGGATCCCACTACCACGAGTGACATGTAAGACAAGATTGTAACCTGTAATCGGGTTCACGCCGCGCGGGCGCTTTGGACCCGGTTACGGTTGGTCGCGCAGCGCGTCGCGAATCCGCCCGGTGAGCAGGTCCACAAACCGCTCGGGCACGTAGCCGTTCATGCGGCTGAAAACCTGGCCGCGCTTTTCGATGACGATGGTGGTCGGGATCGCAGCGATCCGCAGCGCCCGCGAAAGCCCGTCTTCGAAGTACACCTGGTCCAGCCACTTTTCCGCTACGAGGAAACGCCTCACCGGCTCCCGGTCCTCGTCCGTGTCGATCGACAGGAACACCACATCGGAATTGTCCTGGAAGCGCTGCTTCACTTGCTCGTAGAGCGGGTGCTGCACGCGGCACGGTTCGCACCAGGTGGCCCAGAAGTCGAACACTACCACCTTGCCCTTGAGGCTTGCCATGCTCAGCTTCCGCCCGTCCAGGCCGGTGAGCGTGAACTCCATCGGGTCGGTGAGCTGCGCATTCGGGTCGCTGGCGCGCAGGCCGAGCTCGCGCGTGTGGATCAGCGCGACGTTGCGGTCGTAGGCCTGGAGCACCAGGTCGCCGAGGCCGTTTTCCGAGCCTTTGGCCTGGCGATAGAGCTCACCCATGCGCCCGCGGTCGCGCGCCCGGCCGGCATCGGT
>JBAWDI010000831.1:0-4016 GCA_049590695.1 Bryobacteraceae bacterium | reverse complement strand
CGCCACCGCCGCCCAAGATTGCGCTCGCGGCGCCGGCCGCGGTGCGCGATAACGGGCTGGCCAGGACCCCGCCCATGGGGTGGAACAGTTGGAACAAGTTTCAAGGCAAGGTGAACGACAAAGTGGTTCGAGAGATCGCCGACGCCATGGTCAAGAGCGGCATGAAAGACGCCGGCTACGTGTATGTGAACATCGACGACACCTGGGAGAGCGCGCGCGACAGCCAGGGCAATATCGGCGCCAATTCGAAGTTCCCGGACATGAAGGCCCTGGCGGATTATGTCCACGGGAAAGGGCTGAAGCTGGGGATCTACTCCTCGCCCGGTCCCAAGACTTGCGCCGGGTACGAGGGCAGTTACCAGCACGAGGCGCAGGACGCCAGGACGTACGCGGCGTGGGGCATCGACTACCTGAAGTACGACTGGTGCAGCGCCGCGCGCGTGTACGCGCCCGATGCCGCCACCATGCAGGCCGCCTACGCCAGGATGGGCGAGGCGCTGCTGGCTTCGGGCCGGCCCATGGTCTACAGCCTGTGCCAGTACGGCATGCTCGACGTGGGCGAGTGGGGCGCGAAAGTGAGCGGCAACCTGTGGCGCACCACGGGGGACATCAGCGACCGCTGGCAATCCATGTCGCATATCGGGTTCGACCTGCAACCCGGCCGCGAGAAGTACGCCGCCCCCGGCCACTGGAACGACCCCGACATGCTGGAGATCGGCAACGGCGGCATGAGCGATACGGAATACCGCACGCACATGAGCCTGTGGTGCCTGTTGGCCGCGCCGCTGCTGGCGGGGAACGACCTGCGCGACGCGAAGCCGGACATCCTGGAGATTCTCACCAATAAGGAAGCGATCGCCGTAGACCAGGACAAACTGGGCAAGCAGAGTGTGCGCGTGGCCAAGAACGGCGATCTGGAAGTGTGGGCGCGGCCTTTGGCGAATGGCGGCCACGCGGTAGGACTTTTCAATCGCGGCGAAGCGGCGGCAAAGGTGACGGCCAAGTGGAGCGACATCGGGGTGAAGGGTGCGCACAAGGTCCGGGACCTGTGGGCGCACGCCGACCGCGGCAAGGTGAAGGACGAATACAGCGCGGAAGTGCCGCCGCACGGCGTGGTGATGATCAAGATCGCGAAGTAGGCTGAGGCGATAGCGGCCGGGGCGGGACTTCTGGGGCCCGTCGCCGGACCACATCAAAGTGGCCTCGCAACCAAATCCATCTTTATTGCAGTGCCATCGTGATTTGGCCCAATTGGCTGGCATAGGATGCAGCATAGATCATGATGGGAATGGCGGCACCAACTGGGGCATTCTGTGGTACTTGTACATTCACCTGCGTGGCCCCCGCGATCAGACCAGGGGCTTGGCCAACGAACGTTATCGGGGCATTCACCGAGCCGATCGTAATTACGACGCCAGCTACTGGCACGGGAAATGGAGGACTGAGCGGCCCGAGCGATCCGTCGGCAAGCGGTGGATTCAGCGACCCTGCGCCCGTCATAAACACCGAGACGATGGAACCTAGCGCCGCCGGGTTCGAGGGCGAGTTTACGGTAGTGTCCTGGTTCAGAATAGCAGCTTGACCGGTACCGCTTCCGTTCACGGCAAATATGCCAGGCGCGGCGACCGCTACGGGGAGCTTCACCGGTCCTAACGTCTGCTCGCCGGACTGGACGGTCACGGGGATTGCCAGGCCGGGAATAACTTCAAACGGAACGACCGCATTGATTTGGCAGTCGGATGCATATAGAACCGTCGCTGTGAATTGGCCGAAGTTCACCGTGGGCTTGGATGATCCGAAACCGTCACCAAACATAGTAACGATCTCGCCCGGGGCTACCGCTCCTGCGCCTGTCGCAAAAGGCGAGCCGTAGCCAGGAAGCACGCTGGCGGCGTTCAAGACCGAACCCAGTGAAGGTCCAGCGGGCTGTGAAAAGTCGACCCTCGCGGCGAACGCGTCGGAATCCCCGCCGCCGTACTCGGTTTGGAAGGCATGCGGAGTCGAAAAGAATACGAGTGCATATGTCAGGCCTGCTGAATAGAGACTACCCTTGCCGTCCAAAGCAAGGTACCCGCCAGGGATGGGTGAAGTGGCCGCCACTGCGGAACCAGTAGAGTTAATGACGATAACGCCCGCATTGGATTGCGGGGGGCAGGTCCGCTGGATGAGGGACGACGAAGCGACACTGACCACGCTTACGTATGCCTGCCCGGCGACATCCACGACAATCGGTGTCGGGTAGCCGTTCGTGAGGCCGGTAAATGTCGAGTAAGTAAGATGCCCGGAGGTATCGAGCTTGGTGACAAATCCGTTGCCGATGAGGCTCGGCGCCTGATTTGAATTGTCGCCGCTGTAGGTCGTCGCGAGCGCGCCCGACGTAGTGGGGAAATCGGTCGATTGTGTTCCCCCGGCGATGTATACCGCACCGGTTCCATCTATCGCGATACCGAGCGCGCCGTCAGGTCCGCTGCCGCCCAAGTAGGTGGAATAGAGCAGATGGCTGCCGCTGGCATCAAGCTTGGCAGCAAACGCATCGCCGTAACGCAGCGGCCCGAGATCTACTTCGCCATGGAAGGTACGCGAGATCGCGCCCGCAGTAGTCGGGAAATCTGGCGAAACAGTTTCGCCCGCCACCCATACATTCCCCGCGCCATCGACGGCGATGGCATGTGCATCATCCGGACCCGAGGCGCCCAGGTAAGTAGTCCACGCCAAACTCCCTGAAGGCGACAGCTTTGTGATGAATGCGTTGGGGCACGGACCGGTCCCATTGCCGTATGGGCATTGCCCTCCGGGATACTGAGTTTGGTATGCCCCTGGAGTCGTGGCAAGACCCGGTCCGGCGGCGCCAGCGACATAAATGCCGCCCGCCCGATCAACTGCCATCGATTCCGCGGCGCCGCCGATTGCCGTGGTGTAGAGAATGCTCTGCGCAGTGGGATCAAGCTTAACCACGGCAAAGGAAACCAGGGATGGGTTAGCAAACCTCTGGACTGCGAGATATATGTTTCCACTTGCATCGAGCGCGAAGGCGGTAGCACGCGACGCGGAAAGACAAACCGAAAACTCGATGGCAGTGCCAGACGGATTGAACTTGGTAACAAAGGCGCACCCGCTGTTTGTAGCGGGCGTACCGAGGCTGGTGGACGTGAGTGGAAAATCCGGCGATGAGGTGGTCCCGGCAACGTAAGCGGAACCCGTGGAATCCACCGCCATCCCAGCCACGGTGTCGGCATACGAGCCGCCCAGATAGGTAACGTAACTAATGAGCGGAGCGGCTGCAGCCCAGGTGTTCACACAGAAGAGGATGAGAAGAGTAGTCAGCTTAATGGAGCGGATGTTCATTGATGACGCCATAAAACTCGTGGCTACTATCAAAGACCCTTATGAGCCGGCTTCCGACTACACCTCTTGCCATTCTTCCCCCGAAAAACGCCCCTGCTCCTGGGGATTCGCCTCCCTCGTGAGCGCGCCGCCCACTCGCCGAACTGCCCGGCCGTATGTTGAACGGGAGCCTCAGGCCCTCTTCTTGCCGAGTAGTCTCCCCGCCACCAGCACTGCCACGATTAGCACGCCTTCCACGACGTAGCGCAAGGTGTCGGTGGGGTGGAGCATTCCCGCCACCAACGGGTCGGTGAGAATCATGTCTCCGCCGACTCTGCCGAGGATGGCGCCGCCCAGGTAAATCGTTGCGGGATACCGGTCCATCAGGTCCGCCAGCAGGTTGCTGGCAAAGACCACGAACGGAATGCTCACCGCAAGGCCGAAAACGATCAGCGGCACACTGCCTTTCGAGGCTCCGGCGATGGCCAGAATGTTGTCGGTGGACATGGTGAGATCGGCGAACACGACGTACCAGATGGCCTGTAACAGGCGCGCGGGAGCGGGCGCGGAATCGGGGGGAGCGCTGGCATCCACCAGCACTTTCACTGCGATCCACACGATGAACAGGCCACCGGCGAGCTGCACGTAGGGGATGCGGAGCAGGCGCGCCGCGAAGATGGTGAGCGCAATCC
>JBAWDI010000830.1:0-2110 GCA_049590695.1 Bryobacteraceae bacterium | reverse complement strand
CGTATCCAGGTCGACGTCACGCGCGTAAGCCTGCTGTTCACCGTCACCGACAAGAAGGGCCGCTTCATTACCGACCTCGACAAGAACGATTTTGAAATCGTGGAGGGCAAGCGGCGGCAAACCATCTCCGACTTCGCGGCGGAGTCCGACCTGCCCCTGCGCCTGGGCATTCTGATCGATACCAGCAACAGCGTCCGGGAACGCTTCAAGTTCGAGCAGGAGGCCGCCGGCCAGTTCATCGACAGCGTGATGCGCACCAACCTCGACAAGGCCATGGTGGTGAGCTTCGACACTTCGGCCGAGCTGGTGTCCGACCTGATCAACGACACCGACAAGCTGACTGCCGCGATTCGCGACCTGCGTCCCGGCGGCGGAACCTCGCTCTACGATGCCATCTACTTCGCCTGCCGCGACAAGCTCTCGCAGGACCAGCCGAGGTACAAGTTCCGCCGCGCCATCGTGATCGTCAGCGACGGCGACGACAACCAAAGCCGCTACACGCGCGACCAGGCGCTTGAAATGGCGCAAAAGGCCGACGTGGTGATCTATGCCATCTCGACCAACATCACGCGCATCGAGACCGACGGCGATAAGGTTCTCCGGTACTTCGCGCAGGAAACCGGGGGGCGAGCTTTCTTCCCGTTCAAGGTGGTGGATCTGGACCAGTCGTTCGAGAACATCGCCAACGAGCTGCGTCACCAGTACAGCCTCTCCTACCGGCCCGACCCGCTGAAGACCGACGGTCTTTTCCACGCCATCGACGTGCGCGTGAAGGAACGGAAGAATTTCCTGGTGAATGTCCGGCGGGGCTACTACGCGCCCAAGATGTAGCGGGGTGATCCGGCGCGGCGGACCAGGCGACCTGGCCGAAGTTGCCGTCATCCAGGCCGCCAGTCCCGAGGCTGCCCAGTGGGACGCCGCCGACTACCCGCGGTACGACTTCCGCGTCTCGGTCCGCGGAATTCGGGTGGCGGGCTTCCTGGTGTCGCGTCTGGTCGCGGAGGGTGAAACCGAGTTGCTCAACCTTGCGGTGGCCCCCGAATTCCGCCGCCAGGGAGTGGCGCGCAAGCTGGTGGAGTCTCTGCTGGGGGAGTCTCCGGGAGTTGTGTACCTGGAGGTTCGGGAATCCAATCGGGCCGCCCGCACATTCTACAATCACATGGGGTTTCAAGAGGTTAGCTCGCGCCCCGGGTACTACCAGGCGCCACCCGAAGCGGCTATTGTCATGAAGTTTCATTCATGTTAAGGTGGCCTTAGGACGGTGATGCCGTCCTTTCACAATGCGACGAGCTCTTGGGAGGAATTGCCCAATATGGAACGGAACGCACAGGAAGAGTTGAAAGCGCACCTGATGGTAACAAACGAGGAGTTTCGCCGGCTTGCCAGTCAGCATACGGAGTTTGCCCAGAAGCTGGATGCCCTGGAATCGCTTCCCCATCTGACTTATGAAGAAGAGTTGGAGGAGACGCGGTTGAAGAAGCTGAAACTTCGGTTGAAAGATCAGATGGAAGCGATCGTGAGCCAGTACCGGGCTCAGCAGGTCGCTTAGCATCAGGTGCGCGCAGTAGCGGCGATTCGATTCGGCCCGGTCGGCTTCGGTTGACCGGGCCTTTGGTTTTTATGGAGCCGATTCGCATTCCCATTACGGACGTTTTCGATCTGCACAGCATTCCGCCGCGCGATGTGAAGGCGGTGGTAGAAGAATACCTTCGGGAGGCGCACCGGCTGGGGTTCCATGCGCTGCGGATCATCCACGGACGCGGCATAGGGGTGCAGCGCGAGATGGTGCGTTCGGTTCTGGCGCGCGCGGATTTCGTGGCCGATTTCCGGGACGCCCCCGCCGAAGCCGGCGGTTGGGGCGCCACCATCGTCACCCTGCGGCAGGCTTGACAGACGAAAGCGTCTGTCCCACGTGTGGGGCAGGCGCTTCCGCCCAATGCCACGCAAGAAATGCGCCTGGGCTCGATCCGTGGAGCGACCTTTCAGGTTGCCACGTCGGCGTCCGTGCCGACGTTCTTCGGGGGGTACTGGTCCCCAAAATTGAGACACGGGGCATACCGACACTTTGCCATTGAAAGGAGAATGGAAAATGGCAAAGCGAGCGCAGTAT
>JBAWDI010000829.1:0-3716 GCA_049590695.1 Bryobacteraceae bacterium | reverse complement strand
GTTTTCGAGCACGCGCCCGACAATGAAGACGATCAGCTCCTCCGCCACGCGCTTCACGTCTTCCAGCGTGGCGTAGGCCATCTCCGGCTCCACCATCCAGAACTCGGTGAGGTGGCGCCGCGTCTTGGACTTTTCGGCGCGGAAGGTCGGTCCAAAGCAGTAGACCTTGCCGAAAGCCATGGCGGTGGCTTCGTTATAGAGCTGGCCGGATTGCGTGAGGAAGGCCTTGTCGTCCTCGAAGTAATCCACCTGGAACAGCGTGGTGGTTCCCTCGCAGGCCGCCGGCGTGAAGATGGGGGTATCCACCAGGGTGAAGCCGTGCGAGTCGAAATAGTCGCGCACCGCCTTGATTACTTCGTGGCGCACGCGGATGATGGCGTGCTGGCGCTGGCTGCGCAGCCACAGGTGGCGGTGGTCCATCAGAAAATCGGTGCCATGCTCCTTGGGCGTGATCGGATACGGGTCGCTTTCCGGAACGCGCTGCACCACTTCCACGTTCTCCAGGTCCATCTCGAAACCGCCCGGCGCGCGTTGTTCGGCGCGGATTTTGCCGGTGACGACGATGGAGGATTCCTGCGTCAGGTTCTTGACAGTCTCGAACAATGCCTCCGGCAGGGCAGCCTTCACGGCCACGCATTGCATCAGGCCGTAGCCGTCGCGAAGGATCGGGAACGCGATCTTCCCGGAGCGGCGCAGGTTGTACAGCCAGCCGGCGATCTGCACGCTTTCGCCGGCGTGCCCGGCGGCTTCGGCGATCGTGATTCGCGGGATCGCGCTCATTGGTTTTCCAGCCGGTCGAACACTTCCTTCACGCTCTCGATCGGATTCGTCATCCCGGGCTGCTCTGTCAGCTCCAGCAGCAGCGGATACTGCGCTTCCCTGCCGCGCAGCAATCGCATGGCGTTCTTCCAGTCGACGCCGCCGCCTTCCAATACGAAGGGAAACAAGTGGCTGTCCTCCTTTCCACCATTGTCATGCACGTGCGTGGAACGGATGCGGTCTTTCATCAGGTTGAAGGCCTTCTCGATTCCTTCGTTCATGTGCGCGTGGCCCAGGTCCAAGGCGTAATTCAACCCGATGTGAGTCAGATCCTCGAATTGCAGAAGCCGCGCGGCGCTGGCCAGTTCGTTGGGAATGTTCTCCAGCAGGATCTCCACCCCGCGCTGCCGGGCGAACAGGTTCAGCTCCTCGAGCGCGGCGAAGGCCGCGTCGAACTTGCGCAAGTCGAACTCCTCGCTGGCGACGCCGATGTGCTGCACCAGGTACCGGAAGGGAACCACTTCGGCGATATCGAGGGCGCGCTTGATCTCATCCACCATCTCCAGGCGCCGCCCTTTTACCAGCTCGGTGATGGAGATGACCGCGTGCGGGCCGGAGCGGCCCCAGATTTCGTCGGTGTACATGGGCGCGTGCAGCGCGTGCAGCTTGATCTGGGAGTCTCGAAACCAGTAGCCCAATTCCGCCACCTGAGCCTTGTCGCGATAATCCAGGTGCTGGCGCGCGCAGAAGATCTCCACGGCGGGGATGCCCGCCTGCTCGATCCGGCTCAGCAGCGCGACGGTCAGGCGATGATTGACGAACAGGTGCGTCGAGAGTGCGTGGTTCATTTCGTGTCAGTATCCTTCCGCCGTGGCCTCGGTGCGCGGATCGGGCGCGCCTTCGAGGTATCCGTTGTCGAATCCTATGGCCGCCACTTCGCCCTGCGCGGTCACGGGCTTCACCGTGTAGCCGCGTTTTTCCAGCAGCGCGATGGTGTCCGGCGAGTAGCCCGGCTCCATGCGCAGCTCGTCCGGCATCCACTGGTGATGGAAGCGCGGCCAGTTCACGGCGTCTTGCACGTTCATGCCGAAATCCAGTACGTTGACGATCACTTCGAGCACCGTGTTGATGATGGCCGGGCCGCCTGGCGATCCCAGCGCGAGGTACGGCTTGCCCGCCCGCAGCACGATAGCCGGAGTCATCGAGGAGAGCGGCGTCTTGCCCGGCTGGATGGCGTTGGCTTCGCCCTGGATCAGCCCGTACATGTTGGCCTCGCCGGGCTTGGGCGCGAAATCGTCCATTTCATTGTTGAGCAGGAACCCCAGGCCCGCGGGCGTCACTTTGCTTCCGTAGCCGCCATTCAGCGTATAGGTTACCGCCGCGATGTTGCCCTCTTCATCGGCAATGGTGTAGTGCGTGGTTTCGGCGGATTCGCGCCCCGTGAACACCCCCGCGTGGACCTGGCCGCTGGGCGTGGCGCGTTCCGCGTCGATGGATTTCCGCAGCTTCAGAATGTAGTTCCGGTCGAGCAGCCCGCTGAGAGGCACCTTCACGAAATCGGCATCGCCCAGGTGCTCCGCGCGATCGGCGAAATAGCGGCGCATGGCTTCCGTCATGTAATGGACCGCGGTGGCGGAGCCCGCCCCGGCCTTCTCGTAGCCCGTGCCTTCCAGCACGCCCAGCATCTGGAGAATGCCCACGCCGCCGGAACTGGGCGGCGGCGCCGTCACAATCGAATAGCCGCGGTAGCTTCCGGTGAGCGGCTGGCGCTCCTTGACGCGGTAGTTCTTCAAGTCGGCCGCGGTGACGAGGCCGCCGTGCTCCGCCATGTCCTTGGCCAGCAGGCGCGCCGTTTCGCCTTCATAGAAATCTCTCGCGCCCAGCCGCGCGATACGCTCCAGCGTGCGCGCCAGCTCCGGCTGCACGAAGGTCTCGCCCGGCTCATAGTACTTGCCGTCTCTCAGAAAAATGCGCTTCGATTCGGGAAAGCGGCTCAACGCCGGTGCGCTCGACCGCAGCGACTGCGCGGTTCCATACGAAACCGGGAATCCCTTGGATGCCAACTCGATGGCCGGGCGCAGCATCTGGGCCCACGGCTTCTTGCCGTACTTTTGCGAAGCGTACTCGAGACCGCGCACCGTGCCGGGCACGCCCGACGCGCGGTAGCCGATGGTGCTGTCCCCTGTGGGTTTGCCGGCCGCGTCCAGGTACATGTTGCGCGAGGCGGCTTGGGGCGCGCGCTCGCGGAAATCGATGAACGTGGTGCGTCCGTCCGCCAGGCGCACCAGCATGAAGCCCCCGCCTCCGATGTTTCCGGCCGTGGGGTGGGTCACCGCCAGGGCGAACCCCACGGCCACCGCGGCGTCGACCGCATTGCCGCCGGCGCGCAGAACCTCGACGCCGGCTTGGGTGGCGTGGCGTTCCCGCGTGACCACCATGGCGTGCCGCGCGCGCACCGGCTGCGCGCTCCACGCAGGCATGCCCGCCGCCACCAGCAGCAGCACCACCGTAGCGCAGACTCTCAGTCTGCCGCGTCCCGACTCTTCGGGACGCTCTTTCCCGCTTCGCCCCATGAACCTCGATTCTACTGTACTCTCACCCCTTCGACCGCCGTCTGCGCCATTCGAAGAGCATCACACCCGCCGCCACCGACACATTCAGCGAAGAAATCCGGCCCGCCACGGGGATGCGCACCAGCGCGTCGCAATGTTTCCGCACCTGCTCGTGCAGGCCTTTGCCCTCGCCGCCCAGCACCACCGCCGCCGGCGAAGCGTACTCCACCTGGTCGTAAGTCTCGGAGCCGCGCTCATCCAGGCCGTAGATCCAGAAGCCCCGCTGTTTGATCTCTTCGAGCGCCCGGTTGATATTGGTGACGCGCACCACGGGCAGGTGCTCGATCGCGCCGGCCGCGGCCTTGGCCACCACGTCGGTGACGCCGGCCGCGCGCCGCTCCGGAA
>JBAWDI010000828.1:0-5018 GCA_049590695.1 Bryobacteraceae bacterium | reverse complement strand
ATCACCCGCCGCCGAGCCAACCGGACAGATCACGTGTGAATTCGACCGGACATATCACATACTAGCGACAGGCTTGGTAATGGGGCCTGGATTTCGTCCTTGTTGCCTGCTATGATGTACTGCCGTGAAATGCCCAGCGATATTCAATGCGAGGAAGAGCCATGCAAATCACCGATATAGCAATCCACGCTGGCAGTATTGAGCAACCCCATAGGGTGCTCGGCGAGATAACCGCGAAGGTGTCCAAGGGTTCTCTGCTATCGAAGTCGCCGACGATTGAGGACGTGAATTTTAAGCTTCAGGAGCAGGCGTCCAAGATGGGCGCCAATGCGGTTGTCAATGTGAAGTACAGCCGCGGCATGTCGCTCATGTCCTACGAGGTCCTAAAGGCCATCGGGACAGCCATCATCGTGGAGTCCGATGAGATGCCCTGCCCGTTCTGCGCTGAAATGATCAAGCGTGCGGCCAAAAAGTGCAAGCATTGCGGCTCGGACGTGACCAGCCGTCCGTGAAATCGTCAGCGAATTGCAGCGAAAGCACAATGGGAAAAAAGGAGCGTAAGACATTGGAAAACGCAGAACGGAAGTGGCTCGTGCTCGACGAAACACCACCTGAGCAGAAGAGCGGGAAGTTTTCTCTTGATGCGATAAAGCTGATCAATTTGGACCTGGTTCGTCATGTTGACCAAGTGACGCCGACCCACATACGTCTGCATTTCAGTGAAACCCACACCGTTGAGATTCATGGCGGTGGCGCCGGAGAACTGGTCCTAGCGTTGATTTCTCGCGGCATAACGACAGGCGGGATTCCCTACCCAAAAGTTGAAACTATGTCTGAATCATAAGCGTAGGCTTGGCCTGAAGTTCCAGTTCGGGGAGACAGGTTGGATTGCACTCATATGTTTGGCCCCGGCTTTCAGTCACGCCAAATGAAAGAATATTTCCGCCTTTTTCTTTCAGCCATTTACAGCAAGTTGATTCCCCTTTGACGCCCCGCTCGCTTGACATCGTCTGCTACCTTGAAATCGGGTGACGGGCAGTTCGGCGGCCCCCTACTTCTGCAAGAAGAAGTTCCCCACAAACATGGCGTCAATGCCGGAAGAGTAAAAGCTCCGCACCGCATCGCGCGGGGTGCAGACTAAGGGCTCGCCGAAGAGATTGAACGACGTGTTGTAGAGCACCGGAAGCCCGGTGGCTTTGCCGGCGGCGTGGAGCAGCTTCCAGTAGAGCGGGTTCTCGTCGCGATCCACGGTGTGGACGCGCACCAGGTCGTCGGCCAGAACGGCCGCCGCTAGTTTGTCGCGGTGCTCCGGTTTGACGCGGCCGATGGTGGAGAGAAAACGCGCGTTGGTTCCTACGTCGAAATACCGGTCGCATAGCTCGGCGGGAACCGAGGCGGCGAATTTGCGGAACGGCTCGCGGTGCTTGATGAAGATGTTGAGGTTTTCGGTGGAATACGGGTCGAGCGGCGAAGCAAGGATGCTGCGGTTGCCCAGCGCGCGCGCGCCGAACTCCATGCGGCCGTGCATCCAGGCCACGATTTTGTTGTCGTTCAACTGCGCCACGGCGGTTCCGATCAGCTCGTCCATGGTGAGCATGTAGCGGAAACGCAGCTTGCAGTTTTCGAGCACCTGCTTGATTTCGGGCGCGGTGTAGGCGGGGCCGAGACAGAGGGTATCGAGGGCCACGCGCTGGTCCTGGCGGTAAGCGCCGTGCCAGGTTTCGAGCACCGCGCCGATGGCGGTTCCGGCATTTCCCGAAGCGGGCTGCACAAACACGTTCTCGAAACCGGAGCGATTCTCAAGCGCCGAAACCAGCAGCGCATTCAGGCCCAGACCGCCCGCCAGGCACAGGTTGCGGCCTTGGCCGGCGATGCGAATCACGGCTGCTTCCACGGCCTTCTGGATGCCGGCGGCGACGTGGGGGCGCAGGTCGTCGGGAACCGGTGCGGCGTCCTTCACTCCGAGCCGCTCGTAGAATCGCGCGCTGAAGCCGCCGCGGTTGAGGCGCTCGGTGCTGAAGAAGGAGCGGTCGAGGCGCGGTCCCGAATCGGAAAGGCAGAGGATTTCGAGGAACAGATCGCGATAACGGCCGTCGCCGCCCACGGAGAGCCACTGCACCTTGTGCTCGTCCACATCGGAGTCGAAGCCCAGCAGTTCGGTGACGCGGCCATAGAGATCGCCGAGGGAATCGGGGGAATACTGCTCGTGTTCGAGCGTCATGCGCGGGCCGCGCGCCTGCCAGCGCGAGCCGCAGCGGAGGTCGCTGCCGCGGTCGAGCGTGAGGACCGTGGCTTCTTCGAACGCGGAGGGGTAGTAGGCCGAGGCGGCATGCGCCAGGTGGTGATCGAGCACCACGATGCGGCTCTCGGGGAAGCGGGCGCGCAGCTTGAGGTGGAAATCGGATTCGGGGATGGGGCGCACGATGGCCACCGCATCCACCTGTTCGGGCGTGGCGCCCGCCAATTCGAGGCACTTGGCGATGGAGTGCTCGGGGAGCTCGCCGTGGCCGCCCCAGTGCGTGCGGCGGCGTACGAGCTTGGATTCTTCGATGGCGGCGACGAGCGCGCCGTCTTTGAGGATGGCGGTAGCGGCGTCACCGAGGATTCCGCCGATGCCGAGAATGATCATTTCGGTCTGTTCCCGCCTTGCGTCGGCATGAGTGCCGACGCGGCAGGCAAGAGTGCCTGCGCTACGCGTTTCTCGATTTTGGCCCAGGTGTCGCGCAGGGCGGCGGTACGGTTGAAGACCAAGCCTTCGGGCTTCGAATCCAGGTCGACACAGAAATAGCCCAGGCGCTCGAATTGGTAACGGGCGCCGGGAGCGGCGGCGCGCAGGCTGGGTTCCAGTTTGCAGCCGCGCACGACCTCCAGCGAATTCGGGTTGAGATTGGCGGTGAAATCCTGGCCCTCGGGCACTTCGCCGGGGTTCTCGCACGTGAACAGGTTGTCGTACAGGCGCGCCTCGGCGTCGATGGCGTGGGCGGCCGAGACCCAATGGATGGTGGATTTCACTTTGCGGCCGTCGGGCGAGTCGCCTCCGCGCGTGGCGGGATCGTAGGTGCAATGCACCTCCACAACCTCGCCCTTTTCATCCTTCACCACGCCGGTGCAGGTGATGAAGTAGCCGTAGCGCAGGCGCACTTCGCGGCCGGGCGAGAGGCGGAAATACTGTTTGGGCGGGACCTCCCGAAAATCGTCCTGTTCGATATAGAGCACGCGAGAAAATGGCACTTGGCGGGTGCCCATGGCGGCGTCTTCGGGGTTGTTGATGGCCTGCATCTCTTCCACCAGGTCTGGCGGGTAATTGTCGATGACCACGCGCAACGGGCGCAAAACGGCCATAACGCGCGGGGCGCGCTTGTTCAAATCTTCGCGAACGTAGTGTTCGAGGAGCGCCAGTTCGGTGGAGCCGTTGGTCTTCGACACGCCCACCGCTCCGCAGAAATTGCGAATGGCCTCGGGCGTGTAGCCGCGCCGCCGGATACCGGAAAGCGTGGGCATGCGCGGATCGTCCCATCCGCTTACGTGTCCGTCCTGAACCAGGGTGAGCAGCTTGCGCTTGCTCAGCAGCGTGTAGGTGAGGTTGAGCCGGTCGAACTCGATCTGCTGAGGGGCGTAAATGCCCAACTGCTGGACATACCAATCGTAGAGCGGGCGGTGGTCCTCGAACTCCAGCGTGCAGATGGAATGCGTGACGCGCTCGATGGAATCCGACTGGCCGTGAGCGTAATCGTACATCGGGTAGATGCACCACTTGTCGCCGGTGCGGTGGTGGTCGGCGTGCAGGATGCGGTACATCACCGGATCGCGCAGGTTGAGGTTGGCGGAGGCCATGTCGATTTTGGCGCGCAGTGTTCGGGCGCCATCCGGAAACTCGCCGGCGCGCATGCGTTCGAACAGGTCGAGGTTCTCTTCCACCGAACGGTTGCGGTAAGGGCTTTCCTTCCCGGGCTCGGTGAGGGAGCCGCGATGCCGGCGGACTTCTTCGGCGGTCAAATCGCAAACGTAGGCCTTGCCGGCCTTGATGAGCTGGACGGCCCACTCATACAACTGATCGAAATAATCGGAGGCGTAGAAGCACCGGTCCTCCCAATCGAAACCAAGCCAGTGGACGTTGTCGATGATGGAATCGACGTACTCGGTCTCTTCCTTGCAGGGATTGGTGTCGTCGAACCGCAAGTTGGTCTTGCCGCCGAACTCGGCCGCCAGTCCAAAGTTGAGACAGATGGATTTGGCGTGGCCGATGTGCAGGTAGCCGTTGGGCTCCGGTGGAAAGCGCGTGTGCACACGCCCGGCATACTTGTTGGTTTTCAAGTCTTCGAGGATGATGTCGCGGACGAAATTAGTGGGACCGGTTGTCGGATTCATAATTCCTTTAGCTTGGCAATGGCTTGGTCGATCCGCCGTAGGCAGGTATCGCGGCCCAGAACCTCGAGCGTTCCAAACAGGGGCGGCGCGGTCTTGCGGCCGCACACGGCCACGCGGACAGGTTCGAACATCTGGCCGGCTTTGATCCCCAGGGTTTGGGCGGCGGAACGCAGCGCCACCTCCAGGCCGTCATGCGAAAAGTCGGCGGCCGCCAGCGTCTGGGCGGCCTGCTGTAACACAGCCAGCGCCAGAGCCGGATCGCCTTTCTTGGGGATCAGCTCGGCAGTTTCATACGGCGGCAGCTCTTCGGCGAAGAAGAAATCGGCCACGGTGAGGACATCGCGGAGCAGCTTCATGCGCTCGCGGACCAGCGGGGTGATGGCCAGCATCTTGAGGCGGTCCACCGGGAAGCCGGCGGCGCGGACGATGGGCAGGAGGCGATCGGCGAGGTCTTCCACGGGCAACGCGCGAATGTGCTCGGCGTTCAGCCAGACGGCCTTGGGATCGAACGGGTCCTGGTCCGTGAAGTTGACCTCGGTGTTGGCGAGATTGATGCCTTCGAGCGAGAACGCATCGACGATTTCCTGGCGGGACATTTGCTGGCGGTCGTCCTTGGGCGACCAGCCCAGCAGGCAGAGAAAGTTGACGAA
>JBAWDI010000827.1:0-3560 GCA_049590695.1 Bryobacteraceae bacterium | reverse complement strand
GTTTTCGATCCCAACAGCCCGGAGCAAATCCTGGCCGGCCAGCTCACCACCCGCGACAACCAACTCTACTTTGACACCTGGACCAGTTTTGCGGCTAGATCCTCACGCCTGCACCCAGCTCCGCGCCAGCCGGAATTGTCGCTGCGCGACTATCGCATCCAGGCTGTCGTCAACGAGGATCTGTCGCTGAGCGTGGTGACGCGCGTGAAGGTGACGGCGGAGGCCGGCGGCCTGCCCGTGCTGCCGTTCGAAATCGCTCCCGAAATGGCGGTCACCGAGGCCACCGTCGACGGCCGCCCCGCCGAAGTGCTCCAGAGCGATGCGCTGCGGATCAATTTGATGCGCGGCGGCAACAATCTGTTTTTGGTGGTCCCTCCCGAGCCGCTGCGCGAGGGAGTGGAGTACGAGTTCGAGTTTCACCATTCCGGCAAGGTCATTCACGACGCGGGCGACCGCGTCTTCTATGTCAGCGCGCGCGGCCTCTGGTACCCCGTGTTCGGGCAGCAGTTCGCCACTTACGACCTGCTCTTCCGCTATCCGCGCGACCTGGATCTGGTCACCCCCGGAGAGGTGGTTGAAGACCGCACCGAAGGCGACTGGCGCACCACCCGCCGCCGCACGTCGTCCCCCATTCGCATGGCCGCGTTCAACCTCGGCAACTACGAGCATGTCCGGCTGGAGCGCGGCGGGTACACGGTGGACGTCTGCGCCAACCGCACGCTGGAGAGCGCGCTCCAGCCGCGGCCGCAGCCCGTGGTCACCTTGCCGCCTTCTGGTATACAACGGCGCCGCCAGCCGGATCCCCTCGAGACGGCCCCGCCCTTGGAACCCACCCCTCAAACGAGACTTCAGGTTCTGGCGTCGGAAGTGGCTTCGGCGCTGGAGTATATGGCCAGCAAGTTCGGCCCCCCGGCGCTGCCCCAGCTCACGGTTTCGCCCATTCCCGGCACGTTTGGCCAGGGTTTCCCGGGCCTGATTTATCTTTCCACGCTGTCGTACCTCAAGAGCCTGCCAAGTTCCCGCAGCCCCGCCACCTTGCAGACTGAGCTGTTCTTCGAAGACGTTTTGCAGGCCCACGAGGTGGCGCACCAGTGGTGGGGGAACCGCGTTACCGCGGCTACGTACCGCGACGTCTGGCTCATGGAGGCGCTGGCCAACTACTCGGCGCTGCTTTACCTGGAGAAGCGCAAGGGCGAGCATTCCGTGGCGCTGATGCTGGATGCTTACCGCGCCGACCTGCTGGCCAAGAGCGATAGCGGCCAGACGGTCGATTCCACCGGTCCCATCGTGCTCGGTGTGCGCCTGGAGAACTCGCAGGAGCCGCGCGCGTGGCGAAGTATCATTTACGGAAAGGGCTCGTGGATTATTCAGATGTTGCGGCGGCGCATGGGCGACGAGCGTTTCTTTTCCATGCTGCGCGAGCTGATGAAGCGGTACGGAGACCAAGAAATCTCGACCGAGGGTTTCCGGGAATTGGCGGCGCAGTTTCTGCCGCCCAAGTCGGACGACCCCAAGTTGGAAGCGTTTTTTGAACAGTGGGTTTACGGCACCGGCATTCCCAGCTTGAAACTGGCCTGGTCGATCAAGGGCAAGGCGCCCTCGCTCCGGCTGGCTGGGACGCTGACGCAATCCGACGCGGGTGAGGATTCGAGCGTGATCGCGCCGGTGGAAATTCAGGTGGCGCGCGGACGCACCATCACGCAGTGGGTAAGGTCCGCCAACGACCCGGTCACCTTCACCGTGGCGCTGAAGCAGCCGCCGTTAAAGGTGACGCTTGACCCGCACTACGCCGTGCTGCGGCGGTAGGGCCGGGCATGCCCGGCCCCTACTCGGACAGATCGAAAACCTTGCCATCGACTTCTTCGATGCGCACCACCAGGCGTTTCCGAGCCTCGAGCTTCGATTCCGGAACTTCGAACCGCGCCGCCACCATGCGGTCCCAGGAAGTGTGCGGCGGGATGGAGTCCCGCATCAGCAAAGTGTCGTTGAATTTCTGGCCCAGCAGCGGAATCACCTGAAAGAGCTGCCTGGCGTCCACCTCGGAAACGGTCGCACCCTCGGACTCATTGCCGGCGCTGTCTTCCATCGCCACCGTGACCTTCCGTACCACGAACGGATAGTCCGCCGGATTGGATATCCGGAAATCGATCGCCGCCACGGAACTGGCTTCGTCGAGCGGCGCAGTGCGGACTTTGAGGACCTTCCCCGGCAGGTCGATGTACGCGCCGCGCTGCATGTGGACCACCCACAAGGCGACAATCGCAACGCATAGGATGCCGATGCCAAACCCGATCAATAAGTTCTTGCTCATATTCAGATTTCACCCACGATGTGCATGATTTCGTCCATGGACTTGTGCGCGGCGGCGATCAGCGTGCCGTCGAAAATGTGCGTTTCCAGCGCGATTTTGCCCTGGTAGCCGTCCTTCGCCAGCGCCAGCATGATGGCCTTCCAGTCTTCCTTTTCGGGGCTGTCGGGCATCACCCCTTTGGCTTTCACCTGGACGTTGAGGAGGCGCTTCTTGGGCAGCAGCGCATAGCCGTCGGGGAACGACGTTTCGCGGCCGTAAGCGTTGTGCGGGTCCCAGTTCATCCCCACCCACTTGGAGCCAATGACCTTCATGATGCCGGCGAGTTCCGCGGAAGTGGCCACGTTTTGCGTGCCTTCGTTTTCGATGAGAAGGTAGATCTTCTCCTTCTCGGCCGCCAGCGCCATCTCGCCCAGCGCCTCCGCGATTCGCGGGAACATGGTCTCCGGGTCTGCGACGCGCGATCCCGTGAAAACCCGCACCTTATCCGCGCCCATGATCTGGGCGCAGCGGAGCGCCTTTTGCAGGTCCTCGTAGCGGCGGTCCCAACGGTCCTTTTCGGACGCCAGGCGCTTTTCACGCGCGGCCGGTTCTTCCGGTCTTCGGCGCGCCGGCTCGCTCCCCGGCCAGCCAAACTTCAGCAGGCTGGTGTTGACGAACGAGACCTTGAGCCCCTCGGTCCTGAACCTCACCGCATCCACCTTGATTTCCGGCTCGCTCAGCGAGAAATACTCCTTCCGGCTTCCCGGCGGGTTGCGGATCTCCACGAACTGGAGCCCGTATTGATGCGCAAACGCGATGGCTTCGCCGGTGGACAAGCCGATCTCGTCGGTAATGGCGCTGATGCGCGATTTGTCCATGCGGCTTCGCGCCCACACGGTGGACGCGCACACCGCTCCGGCAGCCAGCAACTCACGCCTGGTCATAAGACGATTGTAGAGCTTGCGGGGCAGGATGGCATCCTGCGCGCGACCCAGGGGGTGCCCCGGGCAACCGCCGCTCCTCCTGTTTTCTGCGAAGCTCAATAGTTATGGAGTGGTTGAGCGGCACGGGGCGGAAGATCGTCCTCGAAGAAGGCGACATCACGCGCGTAGCGGTGGATGCCATTGTGAACTCGGCCAACTCGGCGCTGGCGGGAGGCGGCGGCGTGGATGGCGCCATCCATCGCGCCGGCGGCCCGGAGATCATGCTCGAGCTGGACGCGATCCGGCGGCAGATCGGCCGCTGTCCCACCGGCAGCGCCGTGGCCACC
>JBAWDI010000826.1:0-6695 GCA_049590695.1 Bryobacteraceae bacterium | reverse complement strand
GGGCATTACGACATAGCGGTACTCGTCGGTCACGCTTTCACCCGCCGGCCGCATTTCGCCGGCACTTTTCTGATCCTTCAACTCGAATGCCATATGGTCTTGAGGAATCACACGGAGAAAATCGAGGAGGTACTGCGCATTGAAGCCAATCTCAAGGTCGGGACCCTGGTATTCACTCGTCACGCTCTCCTCGCTCTCGCCGGTTTCCACCGAGGAAGAGAAGATGCGCACTTCGTCCTTGGCGAATTGCACTCGAATGGAGCGGGACCGTTCGTCCGCAAATTGCGCCACACGCTCAATGGCCGAGCGGATTTCATCCTTTTGCAGCTTCGCCACAAACTGATGGTCCTTGGGCAGGACGCGTTCGTAATCCGGGAAGTTGCCCGTCAGCTTGCGCGTGATCAAAAGCCGGTGACCCAACTGAAAGAACAAGTGATTGTCGTCCCCGGCAAAAATGGCCTTGGCATCGGGCTCGGCCTCATCGGCCAGCTTAACTAATTCAACCAGTGCTTTCTTTGGAACCAGCGCCCGGAATTGCTTGTTGGTTTGACCGCTATCGGCGGACGCCGCTTGCACGTATGCCAGCCGGTGCCCATCGGTCGCAACCATGGTGAGACCTTCAGGACGCAGGAACAGGAGAGCTCCGTTCAATGTGAACCGCGACTCCTCCATCGAGATTGCAAATGAAGTGCGTGCAATCATGGATGCCAGCAGTTTGACGGGAATCTCGGCAATCTGCTCGGGTATCTGTGGTAGCTCGGGAAAACTCTCACGGGACATCCCCGCAATTCGTGTCTTGGAGCGCCCACATGTAATGCTGGCCCAATGGTTCTCCAGGAATTTCATGTTCACATCGCCTTCCGGCAGCAGCCGCGCATACTCCAGCAATTTTCGGGCGGGCACGGTACCCGCCCCTTCTTTTTTCACCCGCGCCGGACAAGAGCAGCGTATTCCCAGTTCAAGATCCGTGGCCGTCAAGATTACACGGTCTCCTTCAGCCTCCAGCAGCACATTCGAGAGAATCGGAATGGTGGTCTTCTTCTCTACAACGCCTTGCGAGAGACTCAGTTCTCGTACCAGATCGGACTTGCTAACGGTGAATTCCATGGGGCCAAAGCTCCTATTCTTCCCAGGCTATATAAATGAACACTTTAAAGAACCGTATTCATCGGGCCTGTGCAAGCTGTTGAAGACTACCTAAATTATACTAAAATCAGCTACTTTTCTCTACTAGAACTTGAGGATCGCTAGGTTAAAAAACCCGGAAAAAGGGGCCGTGCGGCGGTTTTGCACATTTTTCCTCCTGCCGCTTTAAAGGCTGGTGTGGAAAAAACGACGAAGTTCATTGTAATGAGTCCATTAGACTGTGGAGTAGCCTGTTCAATTCTGGGTCGATATGACGTGCTTTCTCAATTTTGTTTACGGAATGTATCACAGTAGTATGATGCTTCCCTCCAAAGGCCCGGCCGATCTCCGGCAGCGAGGCATCCGTCAGCTCTTTGACCAGGTACATGGCTACTTGCCGCGGGTAAACGACCTTCTTGGTGTTGCTCTTTTCCTTGAGCTGCGACTGCTTCACCTGGAGCCGTTCCGCGACCGCTTTCTGGATAGAGTCGATCGTCACTTTGCGGTCTTGCACATGTACCAAGTGCTTCAGCACCTGCTGTGCCATTTGCAAATGAATGGATGTACCGGTTAAGGAGGAGTACGCAATGAGCTTGATGAGCGCGCCTTCCAACTCACGCACATTGGATTTTGTTTTCGCAGCCATGAATGAGCGCACATCGTCCGGCAGTTTCACCCCCTCCGCCTCGGCCTTCTTATCGAGAATGGCCATTTTGGTTTCCAGATCGGGCGGCTGGATATCGGCCAGCAACCCCCACTCGAAGCGGGACCGCAACCGCTCCAGCAGGCCTGGAATCTCCTTCGGGGTGGCGTCGCTGGAAATCACAATCTGCTTTTGGTGATCGTGCAACTCGTTAAAAGTGTGGAAAAACTCTTCTTGCGTGCGCTCTTTGTTCCCCAACAGTTGAATGTCGTCGACCAGCAGAACATCCGCCTCGCGATAGCGCTGGTGGAACTGCGGCATACGATCCGTCCGAATGCAAGCGATCATTTCGTTCATGAAGCGCTCGCTGGAGGTGTAGATAACCCGCATCGAGCCAAACTTGTCCATCAGTTCGCGGCCAATGGCATGCATCAGATGGGTCTTTCCCATCCCCACGCCTCCATAGAGGAACAGCGGGTTATAGCTGCGCGAGGGGTTGGTAGCCACCGACCGCGCGGCGGCATGCGCGAACTGGTTGCAGGCTCCCACTACAAAGGTATCGAACGTGAATTTTGGATTCAGATTGAGGGTGGACTCCAACTCGCCGCCTTCCACCGCCGCCAGCGCCTGGTTCCTGGCGCCTTGTATCAGTTGTACTTCATAGCAAACATGCTCAAGGGGCAGCCCGAGTTCCTGAAGGGAGCTTCGAACCAGAGCGGAGTACTCCTTCTCCAGGATTGTGCGAGTTTCGCGGTCGGGTACCGAAACGAAAAGAGTCGCTCCGTCAGTGCGAACGTATACGGCGCCCTTGAGCCAGTTGTCGTAGCTCTCGGCGCTCACCTTCTCCTGCAAGAAACCACGGATTCGATCCCAAGAATTCATCAATTTTTACACACCACAAACACACACTTTCCACAAGGTTTTCCACAACAGCGTGGGATTAACCGGTGCTCAATTCGGAAGAATTGCCGGCGAAGCTCGCTCCAGCCGCGCCGGAGTCGCCAGTCCGCACCTTTTGGTCAGCCGAAAAGTAGTCTACCACAGCGTCAGAGCTTTCTAACAAATTTATAAAAGCCTTCATTTCAACAACTTTCCTGCAACGTTTGACAGTTCCAATGTTTCTGAAGGACAATGGGAGTTTCTGGCGGGCGGGAGTAACTCAGTTGGTAGAGTGCGACCTTGCCAAGGTCGATGTCGCGGGTTCGAATCCCGTCTCCCGCTCCAAGGTTCTACCCTCCGGATTGGCCATGATTAAGCGCTGTTTTCTATTGCTCGCGGGCGCCCTTCTGGCGGCGTCGCTGGTTCTCGCCCAAGATTATAAACTGGAGCCCATTGCCGCCGCGGCACCCGGCCTGCCGGCGGCGTATGCCGCTGTGATCGAGACCGGGGGATACCGTATTACCGGGCCGAGTGGCCCTTGGTGCGAAATCTGGTTCCGCAAGTCCATTCCGGCCGGCGCCAAGCCCACCGACAGCGCCATCGTTTTCCCGATTGCGCAGGGCACTCTGGTCGGCATCCTTCGTTTCCCGGTAACCGGAGCGGACCGCCGGGGCCAGACCATTCAGCCCGGGGTCTATACACTCCGCTACAGTCTCCAACCCGTGGATGGCGCTCACGTGGGCGTCGCTCCGCAGCGCGACTTCGTGCTGCTCACGCCCATCGCCAACGATCCCGACCCCAAGGCCACACCGGCCTTCGACGCTCTGGTTCAGATGAGCACCAAAGCGTCGGGTACACCGCACCCCGCGGTGCTCTCCATTGAGACGCCCGCTGGCTCGACGTTCCCGGAGGTCACCAAGGAAGGCGACCACGATTGGGTGCTCAACGTCAAGATCGGCGATCTACCGCTCGCCATCATTGTGGCCGGCAAGTACGAAGCGTAGCGCCGCCAGCGCCACAAGAGGCAGCATGTCCGAGCTGTACGATGCGATTCTGAACGGCAACGCTCCCGCGGCGGCCGAGGCTGCGCGCCAGGCTCTGGAGGCCGGCGCCGCCGCGCTCGATCTGGTGCAAAACCACATGGTGCCCGCCATGGATGAAGTGGGCCGCCGCTTCGAATGCGAGGACTACTTCGTACCGGAGCTGCTGCTGGCGGCCCGCGCCATGAAGGCCGCGCTGGCACTGATCCGGCCGCTTCTGGCCTCGAGTGGCGCCGAGGCCGCCGGCCGGGTGGTGATCGGCACGGTGAAGGGCGACCTCCACGATATCGGGAAGAACATCGTCGCTTCCATGCTGGAGGGCGGCGGGTTCGAGATCACCGACCTGGGCGCCGACGTGGCGCCGGAGAAGTTCGTGGACGCCGTTCGCGCCAGTCGCGCCAACCTGGTGTGCCTGTCGGCGCTGCTCACCGTGACCATGTCCGCGATGAAGACCACGATTGAAGCGCTCTCCGCCGCCGGCTTGCGGGGGCAGGCGAAGATCATGGTGGGAGGCGCTCCTGTAACGCAGCGCTACGCCGATGAAATCGGGGCCGACGGCTACGGCGAGAATGCCGCGGTTGCCGTGGCCCTGGCTCGCAAGCTGTGCGCCTGAAGCTGATTTCCTGCGAGGTGCTGTACCGCGAGATGTGCGCCGCGGCGGCCCACTCGCCGCACCAGGTGGACGTCGAGTTTTTGCCCAAGGGTCTCCACGACCAGAGCGGCCCGGCCATGCGCGCCCGGCTTCAGGAAGCTGCCGACCGCGTGGACGCCACCCGGTACGAAGCGGTGCTCCTGGGCTACGCCCTGTGCGGCAATGGCGTCGCCGGACTGGTGAGCCGCACTCTGCCCGTGGTGATTCCCCGCGCTCACGATTGCATCGCGCTGCTCATGGGCGGGCGCGACCGGTACCGGAGTTATTTCGAGAACCACCCGGGCGTCTTCTTTCGTTCGACTGGCTGGTTGGAGCGCGGCCAGGACCTGGACCAGGCGGCGCTACTTATCGCGCGCTACGGCGAAGACAACGGCCGCTACCTGTTCGAGCAGTTCAATGGATACCAGCGGAACTACCGGCAACTGGCATACATCGCCACTGGGCTGGAGCCGGACGGCAGTTTCGAGCGGCAGGCGCGCGAAGAAGCCGCTCGCCGTGGATGGCAGTTCGAAACCATCCATGGCGATTTGCGCCTGTTCGAGCGGCTGGTGGCCGGCGACTGGGACGAAAACGATTTTCTCGTGGTGCCGCCCGGCTGGCGCGTGAAGGCCACCTATGACGGCGGCATCATCGAGAAGGAACCAGTGTAGTGAGAAGGGACATCGGAACTACTCCTACTTGCGCGAGGATTTGTGCCGTAGTACCATAGCCTACGAATGAGGACATGGTTTACCCATGAAGTCGTAGTGGCCAGCCGTGGGCTTCATCTTCCTCCTGGACAGAAGCGAGGCGCTCAATTCACACGCCGTGGCTTCATGCGGGCAGCCACCGGTGCGGGTGCGATAGCTCTCGCGGCCCGGAAGAGAGTTCTGGCCCGGACGGCGGCTCCGTGGAGCGTTGTGTTGGTGCCCGATCCGCAGTACATGGCCGCCACTTCGGTTTGCTCCAATCAACCGGCCGGTTACGACAATCTGATGAGCTGGATTGTCGAGAATCGCAACTTGCCTGTAAACGGAGTGCCGCTCGGCATTAAGGCGGCCATTGGCGTGGGCGACTGCGTGAACTGCGCCGATCCCGTATATGGCGGAGAAGGCTTGATCGCGGCCAAGGCCTGGAGCCGTCTGGACGTGGCCGGCATCCACAAGCAGATGACGCCTGGCAATCACGACTGGGAAAACGGGGGCGGTTTCGGCTTTGCTCGCGGCGATGCGCACCTGGATGGAGTATGGACGGGGAACAATCCGTTCAGCGCCAAGGGGCTGGCTTCGGTGCTGGGCTCCGGCATGTCCCTGGGTGGCGCGGACGACATGGCGTATTGGGGTGGATCCTACAATTCCACTGGCGCCAACACGTACACCACGATGAACATCGGGAACCGGCGAATCCTCATAATTGGGCTGGAGTTCTTTCCCAGGTCGGAGGTTCTGAACTGGGCCAAGAGCGTTCACGACGCGCATCCCGACCACGAATGCTGGATCACCACGCATTCCTACCTTTCCGACCAGGCGAGCGTTTCCTACGATCCGAACGCGCCGAGTAACCGGGTGTGTCGCGGAACCGGCGGCCCCAATAGCTGCTGGGGTCCCGACGCGTACGCTTTGGGGGCCGCGCCCGCCTCCAACTGCGCCGATGAGATGTGGAACGGGAGCGATGCAACCTGGCAGGACGGGTTCAAATCGTTTACCAATCTCACCGCCGTCTTTTCGGGCCATTGGATCGACCCGGCCAGCGATGGCGGGTGGTACTGGCAGCGCAATTTCCCGCAATCCTCATCGGCGCGGGGGCAAAACGTGTTGGAGCTTTTTGCGAATTGGCAGCAACTCGACTGGACCACGCAATGTGGCGGGGACCCTCAGAATGGCGTTTCCGACTCGGGACACCTGGTGATTCTGCGCTTCCGGGAGGACCTGGTTCCGCGGACTGTCGAGGCCTTCGCGCTTTCGACCAATTCCGGCAAGTGGTACGGCGCTAAGGGGAGCGTGCCGGCGGCAAGTCCGGTTCAACTTTTCAGTCTGGATTTTCCCGGCATCCCGCCAGGTGAATGCCCCAGTCCCGCTCGCCCAGCAGTCCAGGGATCTCTTTTTGACGGTCCTCTGGGCGGGGCCCGTTGTGCGGAAACCGAGAGCATCTAGTGTAGTGCGGCGCAAGAAATGCGCCTGATCCACTCCGTGGAGCGACCTTTTAGGTTGCCACGTCGGCGTCCGTGCCGACGTTCTTCGGGGTGCGGTTGACCCCAAGAGTGAGACACGGCGGAAAGCCGACACTTTCCATTCGCTGCTTTTTGGTTGAGCCGCGAAGCCGTCCGTTTCATACTGAGCCTACCTGAGTCGGACGGGATAGGGCAATGCTGGGAAGC
>JBAWDI010000825.1:0-1822 GCA_049590695.1 Bryobacteraceae bacterium | reverse complement strand
GTGGCGCGCCGGGTGCCGCCGCTGGTGGACCGGTTCGCGGGCTTCGGACGCGAGATCGAACGGGCGCTCGAAGGCCGGCGGTACGACATCGGCATTGTGGAGCACTTCTGGTGCGCGCCGTACGGGGCGCAGTTGGCACATATTTGCGGCCGGACGGTGCTCGATCTGCATAATATCGAGTCGGTGCTCGACCAGCGCTGCGCGGAAGTGGAAAGCGGCGCAACCGCGTGGGCTCACCGGGTATTCAGCCGAGCCGCTCTGAAGCTGGAACGAACCTGGCTGCCGCGTTTTTCCGAGGTCCTGGCGGCGTCGGAGAGCGATGCCGAGCGCGTGCGGGCCATTGCGCCGGGGGCGCGCGCGACGGTGTACCCCAACGCCCTACCACTGACACCTTTGCCCGCCAGAGGCGACGAGGACGCCATCGTGTTCTCGGGCAACATGGAGTACCATCCCAACGTTTCGGCGGTCCGGTTCTTTCGCCGGGAAGTGTGGCCGCTTCTGCGGGAACGCTGGCCGGGCCTGGTATGGCGGCTGATTGGGAAGAACCCGGAGGCCGTGCGGAGATTCACCTCCGGCGATGCGCGCATCCAGGAGCAGGGGCCGGTGGACGATGCCATCCGGGAACTGGCGCGCGCCAAGGTGGCGGTGGTCCCGGTGCTGGCGGGAAGCGGCACGCGGCTGAAAATCCTGGAGGCATGGGCCGCCGGGGTGCCCGTGGTCTCAACCGCTTTGGGGGCGGAGGGCCTGGGCGCGCGCGATGGCGAAAACCTGCTGCTGGCGGATGGCGGGCCGGCATTTGCGGAGGCGGTTTCGCGGCTATTGGCGTGCAGTGATCTACGGGAGAGGGTGGGCGCGGGGGGCAGGTTGTTGCTGGAAAAGGAGTTTACCTGGGAAACCGCGTGGAAAAAGTTGGATTTTTGACACAGCACGTTGGGGGGATTGGTACGCGCGAACAGCTCGTCAAGGGCGGTTTCAACATGTTCTATGACCATGAGGACCCGAGCAAGGGATACCCCTGTGGTGCGGACACCGAAGCCGACGCCCGCGCCAAGATGCTCATCTACCTTCTGGAGAATAATCTCATCGGGGATCAGTTGCGCACGCCAACCGCTACGCTCTAGACTAGGTATCGAGGTTCTGCTGGCGGACAACGCCGTTTGCCCGCTGGCCTATTACGGTAATTGTTAATAATCGTGCTTATGATTTGTCTGCGAGGATTGAACAATGCCGTCCCTGAATCACATCCACAAGTACGTTCGTTACCACAAGCTCGGTGGGAAGACGCTTAAGGATAGAGTCTTCCGTTGCGATGATCCCGGTTGTACCCACTACGCACCGGCTGAACTCGTAATCGGGAAGCGTAGCCGGTGCACGATATGTGATGGTCCGTTTACGCTTGACGCCGAGGCTGCTCGCCGGGCCAAGCCGCGTTGCCCGGAATGCACTGAGCACAAGGGTGAGTCGCCTGCCGACCTTATCCCTGCGCAGGTTAGGAAAGCCATGAATGCGCTCGACCCGATTCGATCAGCGACAGTGACCGAGCGTAACAAGTACGTTGTAACGCAGGCCGACGGACTCTATGACCGAATGGAAGTCTGGCTGGCGGACTCAAATTCCAATAGCACCGGAAGCCGTTGAGTCGCCCCCGACCCTGTACCCGATTTTGTACCTGAAAACCGTCGGTGGGGCGAATCGTCGTTATCGCGCGTATTGAAGAATCAATAAGTTCCGTGTTTTCAATGCCGCCCCCGCTTTCGACTCCCTCTCTCGCCGCGTCTTCACGTTGCCCGGAACGACCTTTCGATAGTGGCCATGGCTAGGA
>JBAWDI010000824.1:0-1740 GCA_049590695.1 Bryobacteraceae bacterium | reverse complement strand
GGCGGCGCGCCGGCAAAGGCGTTCCAGACTTCGACGAACCGCGTGATGGGCCAGTCGGCGGAGAGTTTGGTCAGTTCCTTTTCGGTCGCGAACGCGACCACGTTGTCCTGCGCGGCGGGCGTCGCGTCGTGGGCAGTGAGGTTCTTGTCGTTGTCTAGGGTGAACGTCGTCATGGTTGTTCTCCTGTTTCAGAATTCGATCTTGTCGACGATGTGGCGCGCCTCGTCGTAGCTGATTCCCTGCGCTGGTTTCGCCTCCGAGCGGAGGCGTGCGGCTGTCCGGATGCGGATCTCGCGGCCGGTCGCCAGATTGGTGCCGTACCACCCGCCGCGGTCGTGTTCGCGGGTGAGGCGGACTTTGGCCAGCGTGCCGCTGACCTTCACGATGTAAGTCGTTCCGATGTGTACGTTTTGCTTTTGCATGGTCAGTACTCCAGTCCTTTGGCATCCACCGCGCTGCGGTCGCCCAGGTCGGCGAGGACGTAGGCGAGTTCCTCGGTGATGCGGCCCAGGTCGCCGGCGTACCCCCAGTTGGCGGGTTCCTGCGCCTGACATCCGCGGTGCACGTCCAACCGGAACGCGATTCGCTTCATGAGCGTTTCACACTCGGCGTGGCGTTCCGCGTAGCAGGCGGCGGCGGTTTGCTTGGTGGTCTTGGTGGTGCGTGGCATCGAACACATACATCACTTGGGTGGCGGCGGAAAGCAAGGTTAAAGTTCAACTTTTCGGAAGAAAGTCCCAAAAATGACCGGAATCTCTCAGCGGGCGTACGCACGGTTGCGCGGTGTTGCCCTCAGCGCCGTGCAGAAGGCGATCCAGACGAAGCGGATCACGCCGAACTCGGACGGGACCCTCGATCCGGAGCGGGCCAACCAGGAATGGGAAAGGAACACGTTCGCGGGCAAGACTCTGCACCTGGCGGCCAGCCCGAAGGTGGCGCCGCGCAGTGCGCCTCCGCCGCCGTCGCGTGGCGGTTCGGGTATGCCGAGCTCACCCGAGGTATCAAATGATCCCGTCGCCGCATACCTGCGGGCCCGCGCGGTCACCGAGACGTTCAAGGCGAAGACGGCGCAGCTCGAGTATGAGGAGCGCGCCGGCAAACTGATCCAGGCGACCAAGGCTGGCGAGTATGCCGCGAACTGGTCCGCGATTGTCGGTGATGCGCTGTCAGCATACCCCGATCGCCTGGCGCCGCTGGTAGCAGCCGCGAAGACGGAAGCGGAGATTCACCGGATACTCGCGGGTGAAACAAGCGCGCTGCGCCGCAAGATGGCGAAAGCCATCTCGGACGCTGGTTACTGATGGACACACCATTCTCGATGTATCAGGTTGGTTCGCAGGCGTTGCTGCCGCCACGCGATATCTCCGTGTCGCAGTGGGCCGACGAGAATGTGGTGCTCACCGGATCCGGCTCGGCGGAACGGGGCCAGTGGCACACGAGACCATACCAGCGGGAACCGATGGACGTCCTCAGCCCGAGCCATCCGTCGAAGCAGGTGGTGTTGATGAGCGCGGCCCAGATGTTGAAGACCTCGGTGATGGTGAACTTCCTGGGCTACATTGCGGACGTAGATCCGGGGCCGACGCTGGCGGTGGAACCGCGATCCGAAGACGCCAAGGCGCTCTCCAAGGATCGTGTCGCGCCGCTGTTCCGACACTCTCCGGCACTTCGCGGGAAGCTCGCCGCGGTGAAGTCCCGCGATTCGAACAACACGGCGATGCACAAGGTGTTCGCCAACGG
>JBAWDI010000823.1:0-9806 GCA_049590695.1 Bryobacteraceae bacterium | reverse complement strand
CTCAAGCATGCCCCACCATGGTGGGGCATGCTTGAGCTTGCCCGGGAAAAAGCGCTACAGCTTCAATTCGGCGTGGACCACTTGGTCTTCCGGTGAGTGTTTCAGCGAGAACCCGAGCTTTTCGCAGATCCGCAGCACGTTGCGATTGTCGGGCAGAATATCGGCTGCCAGCCTGGTCAGCTTCTCATTGGCGCCAATGATGAGCAGCCGGGCCAGCAGTTCCTTGCCGAGCCCGCGGCCCTGGTACTGATCGCTGATCAGCACCGCGACTTCCCCATCGGTGGTGCCGTGGATCTTGCTCATGCGGCCCACTCCCAGGATTTCCGGCTCGCCGGTCTCGGGGTTGCGGCGCTCCGCCACCAGCGCCATTTCGCGATCGTAGTCGATGAAGCAGATGCGCGTCAGGCGTTCGTGCGTGACGCGCTGCTCGAGGTTCATGAGATGGAAATAGCGCAGGTAGACGCTGCGCTCGGAGAGCGTTTCGTGGAACCGCACCATGGCTGGCTCATCCTCCGGCCGGATGGGACGAATGGTCACTACGCCGCCGCCCTTCATGGTCCAGGGCGACACGTAGCGGGTGGGATAGGCGCGGATGGCGGTCTTCGGAATCTCGTCTTGAGAAACCTCGGGGCCGTACACCACCACGCGCGCGTCCAGCGCCATCAGCCCGTCGGGAGAGGCCAGCAGCGGGTTGATGTCGATTTCCTTGATCCAGCGTTGCTCGGCCACCAGCGCGCTGAACCGCACCAGCAGCACTTCGAGCGCCGCCAAGTCCACCGGCTTCCGGCCGCGCACGCCCTTCAAGGCCGTGTAGATCTTGGTCTGCTCCATCATGCGGCGCGCCAGCGTGGAATTCAGCGGCGGCAGCCCGAGAGCGCGGTCCTTGAACACCTCCACGAGCTGGCCGCCGGTGCCGAACAGCAGCACCGGTCCGAACTGCGGATCGAGGCTGGAGCCGATAATCAGCTCGTAGGCGTCTTTGAGCTTGATCATGGGCTGCACCGTCACGCCCTGGAAATGCTGCGCGCCGGCTTTCTCCGTGACCGAGGTCTCAATGGCGCGGTAGGCGCGCTCGACGGCCTCCGCGCTGCCCAGGTTCAATTGCACGCCGCCCACATCCGTCTTGTGCGTGATGGTTTCGGAGTAGATCTTGAGCACCACCGGGTAGCCGATTTCGCCGGCGGCTTTCACCGCGGCGGCGGCGTCGGCCGCAATGATCGTCTTGGCGACGGGTATGCCGTATGCGCTGAGCACCTCCTTGGATTCGAACTCCGTCAGGATGGTGCGCCCTTCGCCGCGCGCCTTCTGGACGATTCCATCGGTCAGCTTGCGGTCGGGAGTCCAATCGGCGGAATCTTCCGGCATGGCCGGCGTTTCGTACAGGGCCCTCAGGTTGTAGCTGTACTGCCACATGTAGTTGAAGGCCTTGGCGGCGGTATCGGGGTATGCGAAGGTGGGAATGTTGGCGCGGTTGAGGATCTCCTCGCCGGCCGCCACGTCCACTCCGCCCATCCAGCTTGCCAGCAGCGGCTTGCCTTCCTGCTTGGCCAGCGGCTTGAGCTGCTCGGCGATCTGCGTGGGATCGGTCATGGCCTGCGGGGTCAGGATCACCAGCATGCCGTCGCTGTTGGGGTCTTTGCCGGCAATTTCCAGGGCCTTGGCATAACGCTCGGGGGAAGCGTCGCCGATGATATCGACGGGGTTATTGTGGCTCCAGGTGGGCGGCAGCACGGCGTTGTAAGCTTCCATGGCTTCGGGCGACAGTTCGGCCAGCTCGCCGCCGCCGGTGATGAGGGCGTCGGTCGCCAGCACGCCCGGGCCTCCGGCGTTGGTGACGATGGTCAGGCGCGGCCCCTTGGGGCTGGGCTGTTTGGAGAGGACTTCCGCCATGTGGAAGAGGTCGGAGACGTTGTTGACCCGCAGCACGCCGCTGCGGCGGAAAGCGGCCTCCAGCACTTCATCGCTGCCCGTCAGCGACCCGGTGTGCGAGGCGGCGGCCTTGGCGGCGGCAGCCGTGCGGCCGGGCTTGATCACGATGATGGGCTTGTTGAGCGCCACTTCGCGCGCCGCCGAGAGGAACGCCCGCGCATTGCCGATGGTCTCCATGTAGATGACGATGGAGCGGGTCTTGGGGTCGTTGCCCAGGTGGTAAATCAGGTCGCCCCAGCCCACGTCCACCATCGAGCCGATGGAGACGAACGCGCTGAAGCCCACCATTTCCTTGAGGCTCCAATCCAGCACCGCGGTGCACAACGCGCCGCTCTGGCTGATGAACCCCACCGAGCCGGGCCGTGCGATGGTGGTGGCGAAGGTGGCGTTCATGCCCGACAGCGGGGCCATCACGCCCAGGCAGTTGGGACCGATCACGCGGACCTTGCCCGCCTGCGCCTCTTCCAGCACGCGCCGCTCGATGGCCGCGCCTTCGGGGCCAATCTCCTTGAATCCGGCCGAAATGACAATCGCGGCGTGGACGCCGTTCTCGCCGCACTCGCGGATGATCCCAGGCACCGTTGGAGGTGGAGTGATAATCACCGCCAGATCCACCTGTTCCGGAATCTCCGTGATGGATTTATAGGCTCTCACACCCAAAACGCTGGGCCGCTTGGGATTGACCGGGTACACGGTGCCGCCAAACGGGCTGGTGACCAGGTTCCAGAGCAACGTCCGGCCGACCGTGTTTTGAGTTTCCGTGGCGCCGACCACCGCGACGCTCTTCGGTGTAAAGAACACATCCAGAGGCTGGGTTCTCTTGTTCATCTTCTTGCGAGAGGGCTTAATTGCCTGCATGTCTTTCGGTATCCGCCTTTGATTCGAACGCGGCTGGGTTTAGCGCCTCACCACGTTCCGGAGTATTGAATCTTAAACTAGTATAACCAGTATAATGCTGCACCTCGCTTTCCAAAATACCGCCTATTATTATCAATAGGTTAGAGCTGGTCCGACGACGTTTCTGGGTGATATCGCGCAGTCCGTAGTCCCCACGCCTCCAAACTGTCCCGGACAATAGAAGGCTTCGATCATGAGGCTCCCCCTGCTCCGGCAGGACGCCGATTTCGCGATTCTGGCCGTGCTGGCGCTGATCGCCGTGCTCCTGCACACGCTCACCAACGGCCAGTACGGATTCCACCGCGACGAGCTGGCCACGCTCGACGATGCGCGCTACCTGGCCCGGGGCTACATAGCGTATCCGGGTACTGGGTCAGTTTCTTGGGGGTGGCTCATCGACTGGCTGTCTCAAAAATCGGGACAAGTCCAGGCTGTGTCTGCCGGCAGTGCTCGCCAATGCCTCAGTTGAACGGAACTGAGATTCCGCTGCCGGCGCCGAAAAAGAGCAGACCCAAATCCAAACCGGGAGCCGAGAACCGCTGAATGCTCCCGCTCGCTACATACAAATATCCATTGCCGGATGGCGGTAAGTTACCCAGCGCCGTGCCGGTTGGCGGTAGGCCTTGCAGCACTGCCGCGGGCACCGTAAATTGCCCGGCTGAAAGCGGCGCGCTACAGATGAAGCGTACGTTGTAGGCGAGCTGACCGGCGGCGACCGGGACAGTCTCATAAATGGACGAATACCCGAAAATAGAAACGTAGCTCCCGGGAATTCCGCCAGTCCACGTGATCAACTGGCCCTTCGCGCGATCTATCGCCGTGATCGCCGAGCTGTTCGTCCATACCAGGGAAGTCGGTAAGCTCTCGCTAAAACTGGCTTTGAATGCTCCCACATCCGGGCCACCCGAGCCGTTGCTGAACGCAAACATCCCCCCGGTCGGAGGAACAATCGGGGGGGACGTGCCGAAGGGTTCGACATACTCCCCGCCGTCTGCACCGAGGTCCGATGGCAACGCCACCGGGCCATACGGCCCGTTTACATCGATCTCCGGGCCTGCGTTCAACTGATAGGTGCTCGAATAATACGCATAATAATGCGTCAGCGGAGACTGCCACGGCCACTCCCCCGGAACAAAGCAACTCCCCATCGACGGCACTTGGAGTAGACCAGTGGAGGCGAACTGCTGGGCTGTATCGTTTTGAAATGCCGCATAAGCCGAATCGCTGGTCACCGCGCCCGTCGAGGGGCTGGTAGTCGTCAACGTCTCCAGAGAGAGCGCTCCCACATTCACGCTGCCCAGGCTCAACAGCCTTTGGTATTCGTCGGCTGTGACCGGAACCAACCCTGCGTCGGAGCAAGTCCGCCCAGTCGCCGCCACCGGGATTGTCGCGAAATTACTGGGCACGCCGCCCGCCGTCACCACCACAGACAAGTTACAGCCCGACACTCCGGCCGGAACGATGACGTTGATTTGATCCAATCCAGGATAGATCGACCGTCCGTGATAAGTGACTGTGGCGCTCGCGCCGCCGATATCCACCTCGATTGGTATGTTCGTGAGATCGGCCGGGGTCTGATATTGCGTTTCATCTCCCGTAACAGGCCCCAGCCCGGATCCCCAGAGGGTAAGGTATTCACCGGGATTCGCTGAATTCGCTTGACTCAGCAACTGGCCGCCTTCGTTATCATCCTGGGCCAACGCGGCCACCACGGGCCCGGTCGCTCCCGGCGTCGAGACCGTGGCCAGACCGAAGGCGCTCTGAACTACCGTGGTTGAGGCGGAGACGGAGTTCCCGCCTGAAGTCACTGTGACGGTTGCATTGCCCACGGGTGCCTTCGATGGGAGGATCGCGGTGATCTGGGCGGGCGACACGAAATAGGGAATCGCCTGTGTCGTAACACCGCCTACGGTTACCGTGATCGTCACTCCCGCTAGGCTGGTTTGCAGTGGAACGCCCTGCGACGCCGTGGATTCCGTCATATCCTTGGTCCCCCCCATTGTGAAGATCGACCCTTGCGCGATGCCGTAATTCGGCATGCCCGGCTGAATGTTGCTGTAATTGTTGGAGACCACCTGCCCGATCAACGCAGCATTCACGGAACCCGCGGAGAAAACGACTGCCAGGCAGACCGTGGCGATGGCGGCTCGTGTCAAGCTACACCTCCCACAGGAATATTGAAAACTACGCGGCCAGCTCCATCGTAACACCTCGCCTGACGGCTGGCAGGTTGCCCATCATGGGATGTACTGGGTCGCCATCGACCTTTATGGTCCCGCCCATGGGCTGCCCAAAGCCATCAGCGGAGTCAACTCTTACTGGCTGCGTGGATACGGCGATCCACCGCCACAGACTCTGATCGTGGCCGGAATATTGCGGGATTTCCTGGAACGGAATTTCGAGTCCTGCGTACTGGCCGGTCACATCGCCAACCGCTACGGCGTCCAGAACGAAGAGACCACGCGTCACCCCGATCTTTTCGTTTGCCGCCGGCTTCGCCAACCCTGGCCCGTTTTCTGGAAGCGATTCCAATACTACAGATGACCTCCGCGCGGACGTTGGCATACGGGGTATGATGTTGTACCTATGCCCAGCACACCGCACGTTGAACAACACTTTGAGGCCTCGGCGACCGTCCGGGACGTGGTGATCGGGATGTCGGACGGCCTGACGGTTCCGTTCGCCCTGGCCGCGGGACTTTCCGGGGCGGCCGCGGTCGCGTCTACCGGCATTATCGTCATCGCCGGGATGGCGGAGATCGCCGCCGGCTCCATCGCCATGGGCCTCGGCGGCTATCTGGCGGCGCGCACCGACCAGGACCATTACCGATCGGAGCGCGAGCGAGAGATCCGCGAGACCGTCGAGGTGCCCGACAGGGAAACCGAGGAGGTGGCCGACGTTTTCCGCGGCTACGGCATGGCGGAGCAGGACATCGCCCCAGTGGTCAACGCCGTCTGCGCCGACCGGAAGCGCTGGGTCGATTTCATGATGCGCTTCGAGCTGGGCCTCGAAGAGCCCGACCCCAGCCGCGCGCGCAACAGCGCGGCGACCATCGCGGTTTCTTACATCCTCGGCGGCCTGGTGCCGCTGGCTCCCTACATGCTCGTCCGCCAACTCTACTCGGCGCTCTCCATTTCGGTGGTGGTGACGCTGCTGGCGCTCTTCGTCTTCGGCTATGTCAAAGGCAAGCTGACGGGCATTTCGGCCTTGCGCGGCGGCCTGCAGACGGTGACCATCGGGGGCCTGGCCTCGGCCGCCGCATTCGGCCTGGCGCGATGGATCAGCTAGCTCTGACTCCGCACGGCCGTCTCGCGTTGGTCGAAGACCCCGACGCGCCGCCGCTCGATCTCGAGCTTGCGCAACGCCTGCGGAATGCCTTCGAGCGCGGATCGGGCCATGGTCTTCTACAGCTCGGAGCGGCTGAAGCCGGAGCCCCGCTGCCTCCTGCGTTCTCCTACTGGAGAGAATTCGGCGCAGGTTACGTGACCGCCCTCTGCACTCGCTCGGATGCCGAGGCGGTCCCGGCGCCGCCCGCCTCGGAGTTGGACCGGCTGGCGCTCGCGGCGCCTCCCATGACTGGCGCGGAGTATCTGACCGCGGAGGTCTTGGGCGCCCTCTGGCGGGAACTGGACGCCGCATTCGGCATCGAGCTGGCGGAATCGAAATGCGGGATACAGGACTTTCTGAAGTGCCGGAACCCCGCCTGGAACCTGGTCGGCCGCGTACACTTCAACCTGGCCGAAAACCGCAAGGACCTGGATGCCCCTTTCGCCTTTCTCGCAACCTACACCACGCGCTTGGCGGCCAATGCGAAGGCGCAACACCTTCCGCTGGGGAAGGCCCTCGGCGAATATGCCGGCGCGGCCAACAAGGGCCGCCTGCTGTCTCTGCTCCTTCCCGTGCAGAGAGCGTCGGAGACCTGCCCGTGGTTGAAAGCCCTCGTCGATGGCGGCGAAATCTTCCACCCGCTCCGGTGGACCCCCGCCGAGGCTATTCAGCTTCTGCGTGACGTCCCGCGGCTGGAGAGTGCCGGGGTGGTGGTTCGAATGCCGGCGGCGTGGCGGGCCAACCGGCCTCCACGGCCGCAAGTGTCGGCCCAAATCGGTGGCAAGCCGCCAGTGGGACTGGGTCAAAACGCGCTACTCGATTTCCAACTGGAAGTCACTCTCGATGGCGAACGCTTGACCGCCGCCGAGATCCGGCAGTTATTGGAAAAATCCGACGGGCTGGCGCTGGTCCGCGGCCGTTGGGTGGAAGTGGACCGCGAGCGGCTGCAACGCATGTTGGAGCACTTCCGCGAGATCGAGCGCACGGCGGCGGAGCACGGGCTCGGCTTTCGGGAGGCCGCCCGTTTGCTCGCCGGCGCCGATCTCGAAGCCGGCGATGCCTCCGCGGATGAGCGCGCCGAGTGGTCTCAGGTGGTGGCCGGCCCCTGGCTCGCGGAGACGCTGAAAGGTCTCCGCAGCCCCGAGGGATTGGCCCGAATCGACCCCGGCGCAGCCCTCAGCGCGACGCTCCGGCCCTACCAGCAGGTGGGAGTGCGCTGGCTCTATCTCGTCGCCAAACTCGGTCTCGGGGCGTGTCTCGCAGATGACATGGGGCTTGGCAAGACCATGCAGGTGCTGGCGTTGCTCCTGGTTCTCAAGCGCCAAGCGGCCGGCCAGCGGCAGCCCAGCCTGCTGGTAGCCCCCGCTTCGCTGCTGGCCAACTGGGCATCGGAGATGGAACGTTTTGCGCCTGGTTTGAAGGCTTTCATCGCCCACCCCTCCGCGCTTCCGGCCGCCGAGCTCAAGACCCTTGCGCCTGAGCGGCTGCGCGGCGTGGACCTGGTAATCACCAGCTACGGCTCGCTGCTCCGCGTGCCGTGGATCGCCGAAACCGGCTGGCAGCTTGTCGTCCTGGACGAGGCGCAGGCCATCAAGAACCCCGATGCCAAGCAGACGCGGACCGTCAAGGGCTTGAAGGCGCATGTACGATTCGCGCTGACCGGCACCCCCATCGAGAACCGCCTCGGCGATCTCTGGTCCATTTTCGATTTCGTTAATCCCGGGCTGCTGGGATCGTCGAAAGAGTTCGCCAACTTCGTCAAGAGCCTTGCCGACAGGCCGCACAATTCCTATGGCCCGCTGCGGGAGCTGGTGCGGCCCTACATTCTGCGGCGGCTGAAGACCGATAAGTCCGTAATCGCGGATCTGCCGGACAAGACGGAAATGAAGGCGTTTTGCCAGCTCAGCCGCAAGCAGGCCGCCCTCTACCAGCAGTCGGTGAATGAGCTGGCTGAGCAACTCGAGGATGCCGAGGGCATCCAGCGTAAGGGGCTGGTGCTGTCGTTCCTGATGCGGTTCAAGCAGATCTGCAATCACCCGTCACAGTGGCTGGGAGACGGCACTTGGGACGAGGACGACAGCGGCAAATGGGCGCGGTTGCGGGATATCGCGGAGGTCATTGCGGCCCGGCAGGAGAAGGTGCTCGTCTTCACCCAGTTCCGGGAGGTGATCGCTCCCCTGGCCGCTTTCCTCGGATCGGTTTTCGGGCGCCCCGGCCTGGTTCTTCACGGCGAGACCCCGGTGAAGCAGCGCCAGGAAATTGTGCGCCGCTTTCAGGGAGACGAAGCCGTGGGGTTCTTCGTTCTGTCGCTGAAAGCCGGTGGCGCCGGGCTCAACCTTACAGCGGCGTCGCACGTGGTGCACTTCGACCGATGGTGGAACCCGGCCGTGGAGAACCAAGCCACGGATCGCGCCTTCCGCATCGGCCAGACCAGGAATGTGCTGGTGCATAAGTTCGTGTGCCGCGGTACCGTGGAAGATCAAATCGACCAGCTCATTGAATCGAAGCGGCAACTCTCGACGGATTTACTCGAAGGCGGCGCCGACCTGCTGCTCACCGAAATGAAGGACGAGGACTTACTCAAGCTGGTAGCGCTCGACATCAATAAAGCGCTGAAGGAGACGTGATCGATGGATTTCTACGGATGGAGACCCTATGTCTCCGTAGCCGCGCGGCGGCGGAAAGCCGCCAAAGAGATGGCCAAACTCAAGAAGAAAGGCCATCCGGTCTCGCCGGTGGTGGTGGAAGGCCGCACCATCGTCAAGACCTTCTGGGGCAAGGCCTGGTGCGAGAACCTGGAACGGTATAGCGACTTTGCCAACCGGTTGCCGCGCGGCCGCACCTATGTCCGCAACGGCTCCGTGATCGATCTGCAAATCGCGCCGGGCGAGATCACAGCCCTGGTCAGCGGCTCGGAGATTTACGAGGTTGCGGTGAAAGTCGCGCCCGTCGAGAAGGCGCGCTGGCGATCCATCTGCACGGACTGCGCCGGCGCCATCGATTCGCTCATCGAGCTTCTGCAAGGCCGGTTCTCGAAGGGTGTCATGGAACGGGTTTGCCGCGAGAAATCCGGCCTTTTCCCGTCGCCCCATGAGATCCAGCTCTCGTGCAGTTGTCCGGACTGGGCCGGCATGTGCAAACATGTGGCGGCGGTGCTCTACGGCATCGGCGCGCGCCTGGACCATCAGCCCGAGCTGCTCTTCCGTTTGCACAGCGTGGACGAAAAGGAGCTCATCGCCGGGGCCGGAAAGGCTCTTCCCCAGGCCAAGAGAGCGCCGGCGGCCGGCAAGGTGCTGGGCGGCGAAGACCTTGCGGCGCTGTTTGGATTGGACATGACGCCAGGCACGGGGGCCGATGCCGCTGTGTCTGGCGCCGCAGATGCAAAGCCGAAGCGTGCGAAAGCACGGGCCGGCAAGAAGGTAACGGCGGGGGCGGGTGGAAAGGGCAAGGGGCGCGCAAAGGGCAGTGCCGGCAGGCGCAGGAAAGAGCCGACTTGATATATTGGGACTGACAGCAGAGGCGACCATGCGGATTCCGAGCGATGCCGATCACGATTCCGAGGTGATGGCGATCACGATTCCGAACTCATGCCGATCACGATTCCGAGGTGATGGCGATCACTGTTCCGACGGGAAGCCGATCAGTTTTCGGTG
>JBAWDI010000822.1:0-2061 GCA_049590695.1 Bryobacteraceae bacterium | reverse complement strand
GTCAGGGAGCGATTGCCGGCGATTGAGATGGTTCTCGCCTGACAGACACTGATTTCCGTGTCCCTAAAGATTACCGGCCAAAAGCCGATAGGTCTAAGTGGCGGCCGGAAACCCACGCCAAGGCGCGCGAGAAACTTGTGAGAGTTCAAGGCATTTTCAACACTCTATTTTTTGGTGCACTCCGTTCCACAGGAGGTGTATCTAAGGTCCTGCCGAGATGATTAACGCCCAATCCGGCGGAAGTCGAAGGAAACTCGTCTACATCCCGATCATCCACACCCTGGCGGACATGGGCACACTGGGGGCGGCGGTACGCGGGATGAAACTGTCGGCGCTGGGGCGGCAGGGTCTGACGCACCATGCGGCTGTGGTGGAGAATATGTGGGCCCAGATCGAGAGCGTGGTCGCCAAACTGCCGGTGACCGCCGGCTCCATGCGGGTCTATCAGGACGGATTGCCGGTTTGCCGGCACGAACTGGAGATAGTGTCGGAGCTGGCCTCAGCGGGGAACCGGAACCACGGGTTGCTCCTGAAACTCCAGGAACGTGGCGCCACACTGATGGGTACCGAGTCGCCCGAATTGCTGGTTGAAGAATACCAGCTTGCGGCTGCGGCGTTCGCTGCTGGGGCCGCGGCCCGGACCGGGATCCGCCAGAAACAATTGCGCGACGCGCTGCTCGAGAAGCGAGACCGTTACATCGCGGCGCGCATCAACGGGACCTTGGGCGCCGGGGAAAGCGGCATTTTGTTCATGGGGATGCTCCACCGGGTCACCCGGCACCTGGATTCCGATATTGACGTAATCTACCCGCTGGGGCCGCCCCGGGTGAGGCTCGGAAGACGTTCATGAGCGCCGTTCAAGGCAGAATCCTGATCGCCGAGGACGAGCCCGAAATGGCCCAGTTGCTGGGGTGCCTTCTGCACCGCGAGGGACTGACGCCGCTGCTGGCCAAAGACGGAATCGAGGCGCTGCAACTGGTCCGCGCGGGAGACCCCGACGTGCTGCTGGCGGACCTGCGGATGCCGAACATGGATGGCATGGAGTTGATGCGCAAAGCCAAGGATCTCGATCCGGAGCTGCCGGTGATCCTGCTCACGGGATACGCCGAGGTGCGGGGAGCGGTGGAGGCCTTGCGCGCCGGCGCCCACGACTATCTCGCCAAGCCGTTTGACAATCGCCAAGTGATCCGCGTGGTGCTCCGCGCGCTCAACGAGCGGCGATTGAAGCTCCAGTTGAAACACCTGGCGGATCACGTCCACCAGGCCCTCTCGCCGCGCGAGACGTTCGGCCCCAGCGAGGCGGTCGGCAGAGTGATTGCCGCCATCGAACGGGTCGCGAATTCGAATTTCAGCGTGCTCATCGTGGGCGAAACCGGCTCGGGAAAAGAGGTTGTGGCGCGGGCCATTCATCAGGCCAGCGGGCGCGCACGGCATCCCTTCATCCCCGTGGATTGCGGAGCCATCCCGGAGACGCTGTTCGAGAGCGAGTTGTTCGGACATGAGCGAGGGGCGTTCACCGGAGCGGACCGCCAGACCATTGGAAAGATCGAGGCGGCCCACGGGGGGACGCTCTTCCTGGACGAAATCTCCAACATGCCGCTGGCCTCTCAGGCCAAGCTGCTCCGCGTGCTCCAGGAGAAGACCCTGTACCGGCTGGGCGGTGCCAAGCCGATCTCGGTGGATGTCCGGATGCTGACCGCCAGCGGCCACGACCTGGAAGGACTGTGCGATGACGGTGCGTTCCGGGCCGACCTCTACTTCCGGTTGAACGAATACACCATCCTGGTCCCGCCGCTGCGCGGGCGCAGGGAAGACATACCGTACCTGGCAAAGCGGTTCCTCGATATCGCCAACATCGAGCTTTCCAAATCCGTCAAGGGTTTTTCCCCGCCGGCGGTCGAGGCGATGTTGGCTTACGACTGGCCGGGCAGTGTGCGGCAGCTTCGGTCGGCCGTCCGCCGCGCCGTTCTCATGGCGGGGGACGTGGTTACCGAGGAAGATCTCGGAGTGAAACCCAAGGCGTGCGACATCCTGGCGGAAGACGACCTGGTGGTGCATGCA
>JBAWDI010000821.1:0-4315 GCA_049590695.1 Bryobacteraceae bacterium | reverse complement strand
GCCGGTCAGCCAAGCCGAATATGATCTGTTCCTATTGCAGGAGAGGCACGACACTCCTTACGAGCAACGTACCCAGTACGACCTGTCGAAACCAGCCGTTTATCTTACCTGGAACGACGCGGCGGAGTTCTGTGATTGGGTCACGCGCCAGAAAAATGACGGTGCAACCTATCGCCTGCCGACGGAAGCTGAGTACGAACGTGCCATGCGGAAGAAGCGCCCGGATCTTACGTATCCATGGGGGAATGAAGAGCTTGACCGCAGTGAAGACCCGCCTCTTCAGCGTGCTAACTACGAAAAGGCGGGGGTAAACCCCGGGGTGCTGCCGATCGGCACGTTCCCGCCTGTCGAAGGCCTGTACGATATCGCCGGCAATGTGTGGTCATGGACATACGACACGTACGAAGACAACTACTATTCCTCGCCCGCAGCGCGGCACAACCCACAGGGCCCCCCTGATCGCCCATATGGGCTCAAGGTTCTTCGGGGAGGTTCATGTCAAGACCCGGCCCGGGATCTGAAATCTGGACACCGCGGCAAAGCTGATCCGAGAATCACCTATTACAATGTAGGCTTTCGCGTGGTGCGATGTGACAGACGCTGAGCCTCGCCCGAGCAAGTTGCATTTTCGCAACATTGCGAATAGACTGGGATCGAAGTGCCCAAGACCAGAGTCGTCCTCTTTCGGGACGCAGACGGATCATGCCCGTTTCTGGAGTGGTTCGGCGAATTGCCGCCGAAGGTACAGGACAAGTGCTACCTCCGGTTGGAGCGCCTGCGCGAGATGGGACCCGCATTGCGGCGACCGGAAGCGGACCTTTTGCGCGACGGAATCTACGAACTGCGGGTCGGTTTTCGAGGAGTTCACCACCGGATGCTGTACTTCTTCCACGGGGTGATCGCGGCAGTGGTCTCGCACGGCCTTGTGAAAGAACAAGTGGTCCCGCCGAAGGAGATTGATCGCGCGGTAGAGCGCAAGAAGCAGTTTGAGGCAGATCCGTCCAGGCATACTTACCAGGAGGCTTGACATGGCTACGCGAACGAAACCCGCCATCGACGCAGTAGAGATCCTTCACCGCCGGTTCTATCGAGGCAAGCCGGCCCGGCTGAAGAACCTCGAGGCGGCGCGAGCGAACGAGGAGATCGCCGGCAAGATCCACGCGCTGAGGACGGCGGCCGGCCTCACCCAAACTCAGCTTGCCAGACTCATTGGCACCACGGCATCGGTCATCTGCCGCCTGGAGGACGCCGATTACGAAGGCCACTCCCTGGCAATGTTGCGCAGGATCGCGGGCGCCTTGAATCAGCGGATCGAGATCCGTTTTGTGCCGATTCGGCGGTCCGCATAGCACAACCGTCTATCGCGGCGGCAGTGCGCGTCCGCGCTCGGACATTAGAATACAATGGGGCAGAATGCCATCGCGCCACGATCCGCTGCGCATCACCCTCCAGGTGACCGTCTACGTGGCGCTCTACTTCGCCACGGCGTACTTCTTCTTCGGCCCGCTGCTGCTGTGGATCGGCGGATACCTCACCGGCACCATAGCCACCGGCTTCCTGGCCGCTGTGTTCGCCAACTGGCTGGCCTTGCGCATTTACGAAGACCGCCCTGTGAGCGACGCCGGCCTGTGGCTGAACCGGGCTTCGGCCGACAACCTCCTGTTCGGCCTCGCTGGCGGCGTTGGCTCCGCGTGCCTGGTGCTGGCGCCGCCGCTTCTGGTCGGCGCGGCCCACATCGTGGAGACGCCCGCGGAGCAGCCGTCCGCCGGCGCCATAGTCTACCTGGTCTTTCTCCTCGCCACCGGCGCCGCGGGCGAGGAACTGTTTTTCCGCGGCTACGGCTTTCAGCTTCTGCTGGCCCGCTGTGGGCCCTACGCCACCATCCTGCCGGTGGGCGTCGTCTTCGCCCTGTTGCACTCGGGCAACCCCAACGCCACCTGGTTCGGCATCGCCAATACCGCCGGTTTTGGCATCCTGTTCGGCTATGCTCTCCTCCGCAGCCGCGACTTGTGGCTGCCCATCGGCCTCCACTTCGGCTGGAACCTTACCTTGCCGCTGTTTGGCGTGAATGTCAGCGGGCTTAGAATGAAGGTGACGGGCTACGAGATGTCGTGGACCGCCGGCCACCTCTGGAGCGGCGGCGACTACGGCCCGGAAGCCAGCCTGCTGACTTCCGTGGTGCTGGTCGTGGTGTTCGCTTACCTCTGGAAGGCGCCCATTCGCCGGCAGCCCTCGCCGCTCACCGACCCGCCCGCGGAACGTGCCGTATGCGAGCCATCGCCACCGCCGCAGTTTTGAGCCTGCTGCCGTCGCTTTTCTTCGCCGGCAACAAGCTGAGCATGGATGACCGCATCGAGCTGACCCGCGGCTTGATGGCCGAGTACGGCACCGTGAAGGTGCTCCTGCCCCGCTCCAGGAAACCGCTCGAATTCGACGCCAAGACCGGATTCGACAAGCAGCAGTGGGCGGAGATCGCCAAGGAAAGCGGCCCCGCCGCGCGCACCGGCGACCTGGTCCAGGTCACCAAGGTCGACCTCGACGACGACAAGATCGTGCTCCAGATCAACGGCGGCTTCAAGGGCGGTCGCAAGTGGTATGACAACGTGCAGGTCGGCATGGGCGGCGCCACGACCCCCATCTCCCAAGGCAATTCCAACGCGCCCGGCGGCACTTCGATCGCGATCCTCTTTCACCAGCCACTGGAGCCCGTCAAGGCGGCGGCGATCAAGAAAATGCTGGCGCCGGTGATCGACTTCGACCGCCACACCGTCACTGAAGTCTATGCCGAGACGCTCCCGCCCGAAGTACAGCAGGCCATCAAGGAAAAGCGCGTCACCGAGGGCATGAACCGCGAGCAGGTGGTCATGGCGCTAGGCCGTCCGGCCCACAAATCGCGCGAAACCAAGGATGGCATCGAGTTGGAGGACTGGGTTTACGGTGCGGCTCCCGGCAAGTTTACGTTCGTGACCTTCAGCGGCGACAAAGTGATCCAGGTCAGAGAATCCTACGCCGGCCTCGGAACCCAAGTGGCCGACCCGCCGGTGGTCCGCTAGCCCCAAGGCGCCGTCTTTTGCGCCGCGCGGACAGATCCGGTTGCGAACGGCTGCCCGCGTTCTATGGCATCCGGGGCATGGGAGCCTGCGTGTAGAGGCCCATGCGCTCTTTCACCAGCCGGACGGTGCGGTTGGCGATGGGGGCCACGCGTTCGGCGCCTTCGCGCAGAACGCCGTCCAGGTATCCAGCGTCGGATACGATCTGGCGGTAGCGCTCCTGGAAAGGCTCCAGGTGCGAGATCACCATCCCGGCCACCTGCTTCTTCAAATCGCCATAACGCATGCCGTTGAACCGCTGCTTCATGTCGTCGTCGCCGTCGCCGGAGAAGGCCTGGTAGATGGCCAGCAGGTTGAGGATTCCGGGACCGGCGGTTTCGCAGTCCACCGCCGGTTGGGAGTCGGTGGTGGCGCGCATGATGGTCTTGCGAATTTTGTCGGGCGGGTCGAGCAGCGCCACGGCATGGTTGGCCGCGGTTTCCGACTTGCTCATCTTCTGCGTCGGGTCGTCGAGCCCCATGATGCGCGCGCCCACGGCGGGCAGGCTGGTTCCCGGCACCACGAAGGTTTCGCCATAGAGCGAGTTGAAGCGCTGCGCCACGTCGCGGGTGAGTTCGACGTGCTGCGACTGGTCCTCGCCGACGGGAACGATGCCGGCTTGGTAGAGCAGGATGTCGGCGGCCATCAGGACGGGGTATTGTAGGATGCCGTCGCCCACCGATTCCTGCTTGGCGGCCTTGACCTTGTATTGCGTCATGCGCTCCAGCCAGCCGACCGGTGTGACGCAGGTGAGCATCCAGGCCAGCTCGGCGTGCGCCGGGACGGCGGACTGCACCATGATGGAGCAGGCTTGGGGATCGATGCCCGCCGCCAGGTAGAGCGCGGCGATCTCCCGGATCTTGGCGCGAAGCTCGGCGGGCGCCTGGTAGAGCGTGACCGCGTGCAGGTCGACGATGCAGAAAATGCATTCGTATTCGTCCTGGATTCGCACCCAGTTCTTGAGCGCCCCCAGGTAATTTCCGATGTGCAGATTTCCGGACGGCTGCATGCCGGAAAAGACTCGTGTTTTCATGGTAAGGGAATGGAAGTAAATCCTATCGTAAGCAATTTTGAAGCGACCGTGGAAAAGTTGGTCTACGGCGGCGACGGTCTGGCTCGCCTGGAGGGCCGCGTGGTGTTCGCGCCTTTCGTGCTGCCGGGCGAGCGCATTCGCGTTCAGACGTGGCGCGAGCAGCCCGGGCTGGTGCGGGCGCACACGCTCCAAG
>JBAWDI010000820.1:0-2427 GCA_049590695.1 Bryobacteraceae bacterium | reverse complement strand
GGCGCGTTTGGCGAACCCGAATCCGTCTCCGCCCACCACTACCCCGTTCTGCAGAATCACGCGATGCCCGATGCGGCAGAACTCCCGCACCGTGGCGTGCGAATGCGCCAGGAAATCGTCGCCGATCTCAGCGCCTTCGTAGATCACCACCTGGGGATGGAGCACCGCATTGCGGCCCATGCGCACGCGCTCTCCCACCACCGCGAACGGGCCGATGAAGCAGTTTTCGCCCACCACCGCGCTCGCGGCCACCCAGGCCAGCGGATGAATCCCGGGCGCGGGCCGCGGCGGCTGATAGAACAGCGCCAGCGCGCGCGCGAAATCCAGGTACGGGTTTTCGGAGACCAGGCAGGCGATGGGGACGCCCGCCAGCGCCTCCGAAACCAGGATGGCGCCCGCTTGGGTGTGCTTCACCTTGGGCGCGTACTTGGGATTGGCCAGAAACGTGAGGTGTTCGGGGCCGGCAGTCTCCATCCCGGCCACGCCGGCGATTTCCAGTTCCCCGTCGCCTTCCAGACGGCACCCCAGCCGTTCGGCAATTTCGCGAAGTTTCACAGACCTCCAGCGTACCAAGAACGTGGCGCAGCCTCACAGGCTAATGCCACTTAGTTTTCCCAGGAACGGGAATTCTACGGAAGTTGTGGGGCAGGATGGTATCCTGCGGCGGGTTGGTAACCCGCCCGGATCGCCTGTAAACAGGCCCACCAGCGCCGGTTGCCAACCGGCGCGCAGGATACCATCCTGCCCCACAATCCATGCAGGATGTTCGATCCCGCGAAAACTAAGTGGCATTGGCCTCACAAGCTGCCGTCTCCGCACTCCTGCGGAGACTCTTTGTGGGCCCGCGAACCAAGCGTCCCGATGAGTCGGGGGTGCCCGCTGGGCCCGGCAGCCTGAGAGGCTGCGCCACGCGGTCGGTTTTAGGGTTCAATAGAATTATGCGAATCGCTTGTGGGTTGCTTCTACTGGGTCTGATGCCTGTTTTTCCCTTGGCCGCTCAATTCTCCGGCCGCGTCACCGGTTCCGTGGTCGATTCTTCCGGCGCCGCGGTGCCGGCCGCCGAAGTGGAACTCTACCTGGCGGGCGGCGCCAGGCCGCTCGTCACCACCAAGACCTCTACCGACGGCTCCTACAACTTCATCGCCGTGCGGCCCGCCTATTACGACCTCACCGTCGAGGCCCCCGGTTTCGTGAAGACCACGCTGCGCGGCGTCTCCGTCGACCCGGCGCGCGAAACCTCCGTGCCCCAAGTCAGGCTGCAATTGCCCGCTGTCACCCAGACCGTCGAGGTCTCCGCCGCGGTTCAGGGCGTGGACACCGCCAGCGCCGAAGTCGCCGACACGGTGAGCATGGAGCAGATCAAGAACCTCCCCATCCTCGACCGCGACGTCCTCTCCATCCTGCAAACGCAGCCCGGCGTGGTTTCCAACGGCAATTCCTACACCGTGATCAACGGTCTGCGAACCTCTTATTCGGATATGACCCTGGATGGCATCAACATCCAGGACAATTACATCCGCGACAACGCGCTCGATTTCACGCCCAACAAGCTGCGCATCGGCCAGGTGCGGCAGATGACGCTGGTCACCTCCAACGGCAACGCGGCGTCTTCCGGCGGCGCCACCGAAGCCGCGTTCTTCACGCCCTCGGGCACCAACGAAAACCATGGCGAGCTTTTTTGGTACAACCGCAACGTCGCTTTCTCCGCCAACGATTGGTTCAATAACCAGGCCGGCATCGGCCAGCCCTTCCTCAATCAGAACCAGTTCGGCGGCTTGATTGGCGGGCCCATCAAGAAGGACAAGCTGTTCTTCTATGCCAGCTATGAGGCCATCCGCGCGCACCAGCAGACGCCCCAGGACAACACCATCCTGACCGCTAGCGCCCGCAGCGGTATCTTCAGCTACAATTCCGGCGGCGTCGCGCACCAGGTCAACCTTCTCACGCTGCGCGGCATTTCCATCGACCCCGCCATCCAGACCCTCCTGGCGCAGGTGCCCACTCCCGACAAGATCAACAACGCCGACGTGGGCGACGGCCGCAACACCGGCGGCTACCGCTTCAACCAGCGGGCCAACGAGCTCAACGACAACGTCACCGGCAAGATCGATTACAACCTCAGCCCCCGCCACGCCATCAGCGGATCGTACCTCTGGAACCGCGACAACTCCGACCGCCCCGACGCGGAAAACGATTACTCGCTGGCGCCCAAAGTCACCAATCCGACGCATGCCAACCTGGTGGCCGTATCCTGGCGCTGGACCCCCACGGCGCGGCTGACCAACGAAGTGCGCGGCGGCTTCAATCTCACCTACGCCTACTTCCTCACCTCGCAGCAGTTCGGCGCCTACTACCTGACGGGCACCGTCTTTTCCGATCCCGTGAATGAGTTCCAGCCGCAAGGCCGCAACACCAACACCTACAACC
>JBAWDI010000819.1:0-3089 GCA_049590695.1 Bryobacteraceae bacterium | reverse complement strand
CCTGTGCGTGACCACCTGCCCCTCCGGCGCGCTGCGGCTCGAGCCGAATGACAAGCCCAGAATCCCGCCCGATGACACTCAGGCGCTTTACCTGAAGATATTGCAGGACCGGTTCGGCCCCTGGGGGGTGGCGAGGCTGGGGATGAAGAAGATGCTGGGTCTGAAGATCTGAGGCAGGGAACCGCCGCGCCTCCAATGGCGTCGAATCATACATGCGATCACTCGTTGCTGTTCTCTCCTGTACTTTCATTCCTGTGTGTTTTTCCGCCGATCCATCGCTGACCATCTACAACCAGCAATTCGCCGTCGTTCGCGAGACCGTTCCGCTCGACCTGAAGCAGGGAATCAACCAAATCGAATTCAACGGGGCAACGGCTCTGCTGGAGCCGGAATCCGTGATGTTGCGCGACCCGAGCGGCAAGCGCTTGCTGCGAATCCTGGAACAGAACTATCGCGCCGACCCGGTTTCACGCGACGCGCTTATGCAGCGCTACGAAGGCCAGACCATCGAATTCCTCATCGGGAACGCGACCGTGACCGGCAAGATCGTAAGGGCCGGAGGCGCGGTGCAAGGGGCATACGGGACCTATGAGCAACCACTCATCGAAGTGGACGGCAAGATGCGGTTCGATCTGCCAGGCTTGCCACTATTTCCTGGCCTCGCCGCTGGCATGATCCTGAAACCAACGCTCGTCTGGACCATCCAGACGGACCGCGCCGGAGCGCTGGATGCGGAGCTCGCCTACGTCTCGCGCGGGTTCGATTGGAATGCGGATTACAACCTGGTCGCAGGCGATTCCAGCGCGCTCGACATCATCGGCTGGGTGACCATGGAAAACCGCAGCGGCAAGGAGTTCGAAAACGCGCGCGTGAAGCTCATGGCCGGCGATGTCAACAAGATCCAGCCGCCGACGCAAAGGCTCGTATTCGCAAGCACGCAAGCAATTGCGGTGGGCGGCGCCTCGGGCGGTCCTTCGGTAACCGAGAAGACCTTCGACGAGTACCACCTCTACACGCTGCAACGGCCGGTGACCATCCACGACAGGGAAACCAAGCAGGTGGAGTTCGTCCGCGCGGCGGGCGTGAAGTCTGACGTTATTTACATCTACGATGGCGCGAAAATCGACACTAGCCGCTACCAGGGCTGGAATATGGATTCGATTCGCAACACTTCGGACTACGGCACGCAGTCCAACCCCAAGGTCTGGGTGATGCGCGAATTTGTCAACTCCGATGCCAATCACCTCGGCATGCCGCTCCCCAAGGGAAGAGTGCGCTTCTACCGCCGCGACACCGACGGGCAACTGGAGTTCACCGGCGAAGACACCATCGATCACACGCCCAAGGACGAGAAGATCCGCGTCTTCACCGGCGCCGCGTTCGACCTGACGGGCGAGCGGAAGCGGACTGTCTTTCAGAGTGACATGGGCCTGCGCATCATCAACGAAGCTTTCGAAATCAAGGTGCGCAACCACAAAAAGGAGCCGGTGGAAGTGAGGGTGGTGGAGTACCTGTATCGCGGCGCCACCTGGGACATTTCGAACAACTCCATGCCGTTCACCAAGACCGACTCGCAGACCATCGAGTTCCACGTGCCGCTGTTGCCCGACGAGGAAAAGACTGTCACCTACATGGCGCGCTACACGTGGTAATTCCGTTCATTTATTGCGTCAGAGCAAAACTGAATATTCCGCCTTGTCCGGCAAGAACCACATATTGTCTGCCGCCGACCATATACGTCATGGGTGAAGCCCGCCAGTCCTGGCCAATTTCCAAATGCCAGACGGGAATTCCGGTTTTGGAATCCAGCGCCGTGAATGTGCCGCCGCTCTCGCTGAAGAACACCAGTCCGCCGGCGGTCGCGAGCGTGCCGGAACCGCCGAAACCGGCGCTGAGCAGCGGATACTCCCAGGCTCTCGAGCCGGTGTGGAAATCCATGGCCCGGATAAAGTTCTGGCTGCCGCCTTGCCGCTCGCCAAAGGACCCGCCAAAGAATCGCTGGCCCATTTCGGGAGGCGTGGGATCTTTGCGGACCGCGGAGCAACCCTGGGAAAGCCGCACGAAGAATAACTTCGACGCCGGGTCCAGGGACACCGAGGGCCATTTCTGGGTTCCGGTCGCGCACGTCACCGTTCCTTCGACGGTGGTATCGGCGCGATCGGCCAAAATCGTACGGCCATCTTTGCCATATCCGGTAGTCCAGTTCTGATTGCCCATGGGTGTGGCAAGGAGCAATTTTCCGTCAGTGCGGTCCAGAACGAAGAAGAAGCCATTCACATCGGAATGCACCATCAACTTGCGGGGACTCCCCTCCCAGGGCTCGTCGAGCAGGATGAGCGGCCCGTTGGAATCCCAGTCGTGGGTGTCGTGCGGCGTGAACTGGTAGTACCATTTCATGACGCCGGTCTTCACGTCGAGCGCCACCACGCTGTTGGTGTACAAGTTGTCGCCCTTGCGCTCATCGCCGTTGAAGTCGGGGCAGGGGTTGCCCGCGGTCCAGTAAACCAACCCAAGCGCCGCGTCGTAGGAACCGGTGACCCAGGTGGCGCCACAACCGTGTTTGAGTGCGTCTCCGACCCAGGTTTCCGAGCCTTTCTCGTCAGGCGCCGGGATGGTCCAGAAGCGCCAGGCACGCTTGCCGTCGGCGGCCCGATAAGCATCCACAAAGCCGCGCGCGCCTTCCTCGCCTCCAGCCATACCGGAAAGCACCAGCTCGCCGATCGCCAGTGGAGCGGCGGTCGCGCTGTAGCCCTCCTTTGTGTCCCCCATCGTGACATCCCACAGCTTGCGGCCGGTGGTGCGGTCGAGCGCCAGCAGATGCGCGTTGTCCGTGATCATGAGTACCCGGTTTCCGGAGTCCGAGAGCGCTTCAAGTCGCGCATCACTCTCCCCGAGCTGAAGCAGAAGCTGGACCGGATGGCGGAGAAGGGGAACATCCTGGCTTGGCCCATCGAGGGAGAAGTTCGCTACGCCAAGATGATCTTCGCCATCGGCATGTACGAGCGCCAGGTCAAGAACCTGACGCCCGAGTTCGAGCGCGACACCCGCCAGTATTTGGAAGAAGCGTTCGGGCAGGCGTTCCACAGCAA
>JBAWDI010000818.1:0-25700 GCA_049590695.1 Bryobacteraceae bacterium | reverse complement strand
GCGTCCACCGCCGCGTCTGCCGAAACCGCCGCCCGTGACCACGATGCGGGCATTCAGCTTCTGCATCTCGTCGGCGAGCTGCTGCCGCGTCTTGCTCCTGGTGCCGCTGTTGATGAGGCTGCCGGCGAACTGCGCCGCGGCGTTCCTGCCGGCCAGCGTGGCGCCGTCTCCAAAGCGCAGATCGATGACGGCCGTGACCAGGTCGTTGGCGGTCTTCTTTTGCAGCACCACCAGCTTCATGCCATTGGGGAGCTGCTGCGCGCCAGGCGGCTCTCAATATTGGCGGGCGTGGGGTCGAAAGATTCACCGCGGCTGATGATGACGCTGCTCTTGTAATCCTTCAGCAGCGCTACGAGATCGGGCGTCTCGGGGACCACCGTGCGGTCGGGAGCCGCGTCGGGAATGTAGTAGCCCACGGTGCGGTTGGAGGCCTTGAAGTACGTCTTGGCCACGCGCACCAGATCGGCCGGCTGGACGTCCTTGAGGCGATCGTGCTGCAGGAACATCAGCCGCCAGTCGCCTGGCGAGATGGCCGTGTTGAGAGCGCCGGTAGCGATGGATTGCGGGTCGGAGAGGTTGTCCTCCAGGTTGCGGAGAAGGCCGGTTCTGACGCGCTCCACCTCATCCCGGGTGGGGGGATCGGTGGCCACGGCTTCGATGGTCTGGATCAAGGTCTTGCGGGCTTCATCGAGAGATTGATCTTTGTTGAGGGCGGCAGTGAGGACGATCAGTCCGGGATCGTGCAGCAACGGCGCGGACATGCTGGCCGATTCCGCCTTCTTGGTCTCGACCAGCGCTTTGTAGAGACGCCCCTGGGCGGCTCCACCGTGTATGTCTGCTCCAGCTTGCGCGCCGGACGCGGAATCCTTCCCAGAGTGTCGGCGACGAAGCCCAGCGTCTTCGATTCATCGAACCGCCCGGTAATCACCAGCACGGCGTTGTCCGGCTGATAGTACTTGTGATAGAAAGCTTCCAGGCGATCGACCGGCACTCTCTCGATGTCATCCTTGGAGCCGATGGTGGATTTGCCGTAGTTGTGCCACAGGTAGGCTGTCGCCTCGACGCGCTCGCGCAGGATGCTCTGCGGGCTGTTCTCGCCGCGTTCGAACTCGTTGCGGACCACGGTCATCTCCGTGTCGAGAATCTGCTTGGTGAACTTCACCTTGGTCATGCGGTCGGCCTCCAGACCCAGCGCCCACTTCAGATTGTCGTCGGTGGCGGTGACGGTTTCGAAATAGTTGGTGCGGTCGTAGGATGTGGTGCCGTTCCAGGCTGCGCCGTGGCCTACAATCTCCTTCTTGATCTGCCGCCCGTTGGTGGTTGCGATGAAATCCATGTGTTCCAGCAGGTGCGCCATGCCGGTTTCGCCGTAGCCTTCGTGACGGGAGCCCACCAGGTAGGTCACGTTGACCGTGAGCTTGGGGTTGGCTCGGTCGGGATAGAGCAGCACGCGCAACCCGTTGGGGAAAGCGTATTCGGTGATGCCTCCCATGGAGGCCTTCTTCTGGACACCCTGGGGCAGGGTCTGGGAAAAGACGCAAGCCGCCAGAGAAAGAGCAACGACCGGGACGGCAAACAGGGCCTTGGAGCGCATAGAGACTACCCTTCGGATCGGAATCGTGCCTGGACTTCACTATGGCATGTGGTAGTAAACTTGGTCGAGGAGGAACATCCATCGTGAACTACTCTCGCAGAGACTTGGGCCTGATGCTTCCCGCATTGGCGGCGGCCAGCGGCCAAGCGCAGTCGAAGGTCCTTCCATCCAAGGCCTACAAGTATGAGGACCTGCCGGTGCGCGGCTCCTCGCGCGCCGTTCTGAACGGCGAAACCCACTCGGGATTCCCCATCGAGCTGCACATCACCGAACTGGCCCCCGGCCAAGCCCCGCACCCGCCGCACAAGCACATTCACGAAGAGGTGCTCATGCTCCGGTCGGGCATGCTCGACGCCACTATCCTGGGGGAAACCACGCGCGTGACCGCGGGATCGGTGCTGTATCTGGCCTCCAACGACCTTCACGGCTGGCGCAACCCCGGCCCCGACCCGGCACAATATTTCGTGATGAGCCTCGGCGGCGATAAGGCGTGATCCCGCCTACTTGATTACCGTGCCGAGCGTGGCATTCACATAGACGGCGTAGCCCGATTTGGTGTCCCCCCAGATGATGAACCATACAGGCGCTGGAAAGCGGGCCGCGCTTCCCAGGGAGAACGCCACTTTCTTGCCGGGATGCTTCTTCACCCAGACCTCCGCCTTGGCGTATGCGATCTTGTATGCGGCATCGGAATCGACCACGAATCCGGTGGTCTGAAACGGAGCGCTCTTGGGTGTGGCGCCGCTCCAGGGTTCCGCGCCGCCCACGTTGACTCCCTTGTGGATGGTGGCTCCGTCATCCACCACCGAGTACGTGAATGTGCGGGCCTCGCGCCGGCTGGGCGAGACGAAGACCGCGGTCCACATCGGAAACTTCCCATCTTCGCTCTTCATGCTGGGAACTTCGTTGCTGGTCAGGCTGAGCGCCAGCAGGTCGGGAGCCCAGGTGCGCGCCGGCTTGTACATTTCATAGAAGGCGGTTTGCGCGGCCACCGGCTCGGGAGGTTTGGCAGGCTCCTGCTTGGTTTCCACCCCCGCTTTCTTGATCTCCGTTGGCGTGGGAGCTTCCGAACAAGCCGTCATCGCCATAACGGCGGCTACCGCCGTAGCAGCTATTAAGAGCTTCTTGTGCATAAAAACACCCCCTTCATTCTACCGCCGTAGCGCCGGCGATCTTGTCGCCGGTGTTCTTCCCAGTCCGGACAACCCCACCGGCGACAAGGGGGTGCCCTCTGGGCCCGGCGCTACGACTGCCGAAGAAACATGTTGAACATATGGGGCGCGCTTTCATATACTGCATCGTGTATACTGCATTATTAGGGGCGAAGGCCCCTATGCGCAGGCACGGATCTGAGCCTGCGACGTCGGCGGAACAAATGGGAGGCATACAAGCATGGCTCTAAACGCAGAGTCCATACCGATGCGGTGGCCAGCCGGCCCCTTGGACATCGCACGCGGTGAAAAGACGAAGGGCTTTACGGCGGATACGGCCGAGGTCCTTCGAAAATGGCAGGATCCGGCTTCACTGGCGCTCGTGCAGGGTACGCCGATCAATTGCCTGGTGGTCAGTTGGGCGGCGGATGCCGGCCAGCAACAAGCGCTGAAACCGCTGATCGAGAAAGGCAAGCAGGCCGGACTGGAGTTTGTCGGCCTGATCGAGGAAGAAACGGACAAGGCGGCCGCGGTGGCGGCGGCCCAATCGGCGGGTCTGGCGGCGGTTGCCATGGAAGGCGAGGCGCCCGCAAGGGCGGGTGTCCCGGTGATCCCGTGGAACAAAGCTGCCCAGGTGCGCGTGAGCGCGAAATCCCCCATTCTGGGCATTTCCGACGGTGTATTCCCGGGGCTTCCGCAAGCCGCGTCACAGGCTGGCGGCCCGACCAATCTGCCGTGGGTGGATTCCAACGGAGCGCCCCTGCTGATAGCCCGGGCGCTGGCGCCGGGCAAGACCTTGTGGGTAGGCTTCGATCCGCCGGCAAAAGCGGCTGCCGAAGCTTACATGCTGGCTGTGGCCGATCCCGCCAGCCACGGGACCAGGTGGGTGATCTCGCTGGACGATCAGTTGCGCGCGGACCTGACGGCCAAGAAACAGCCGGCCGCGGACACGTGGAAGAAACTCACGGACACGGTGGCGTTCTTCGAGCAGCACAAGGAACTCAGAACCTATCGGCCGGGCGGCCGTTTGGCGGTGATGTCGAATTTCGCCGGGCCCGACTATGAGACGGGCGAGGAGGCCATCAACCTGCTTCCCCGGCTGCGCCAGCCGTGCCGGGTGATTGCGCGGTCGCTGGCGGCGAGCGCCTCTTTCGCCGGCCTGCAGGCCATCTTCTACGTCGATAAGGAGGCGCCGGACGCCGCCTTGCGGAAGAAACTGCTGGCCTTCGCGGCGGATGGCGGCATCCTGTTCGTGCCGTCCAACTGGCAGAATCCGGAGGGCTCGCCCACACCCGCCGAAGCCTACCTTCTCTTCAGCATGCGTGCCGTGGGCAAGGGCCGTCTGGCGGTGTGTAAGGAAGCTCAGCCGGACTCCTACGATACGGTGGCGGACATCCAGAACATCATGAGCCACCGCAACGATCTGCTGCGGCTGTATAACGCCCCATCGGCGAATTTTCTCTACGAAACATCCGCTCAAGGCGGTCAGGGATCGATCCAACTGTTGAACTACTCGCGCCGGCCTGGGAGCGATGGACCTGTTTTCTGGGTGAAGGAGCCGTATAAGTTGGCCCGCCTGGTGAGTCCGGAAATCGCCTCGCCCGAGGAGCTCAAATGGGCTCCCCAGGAAGCCGGCGGGGCGGAGTTGTCCTTGCCGCGCCTATCCGTGTATGGCGCCGTCGAACTGGAGAAATAAAATGAAACAAGATCTGACTAGGAGACAGTTGCTGGCTGGAGCCGGCGCCGGCGTTGGCGCCCTGCTCGCGCGCCCGGCATGGAGTCGCGCCGTTACCGCCCCGACGGGGAAGGTCACCGTAGCCCGATGCAAAACCTATGGTCCCGAACTGGTCCCCACCATGGAGAAGATGTTCGATCAACTGGGCGGCCTGGGCGGGCTGGTGAAGGGCAAGACCGTCGCGATAAAGATCAACCTCATCGGCGTTCGCTGGCAGCGCTTGGGCAACGCCTTGATGGAAGAGACCTTCTGGACGCATCCAGCCGCCATCGGCGCGGCGGTGCACCTTATGGGCAAAGCGGGCGCGCGCCGCATCCGCGTGGTGGAAGGCCCCTGGTCGACCACCGAGTCCCTGCCGGAGGTCATGTATTCCATGAACTGGAAGCCGCAGGATATCCTGAGCGCGGCCGACCACGTGGAATTCGAGAACACCAATTACCTGGGGATGGGGAAGAAATACTCGCGCTTCATGGTGCCGGGCGGGGGTCTGATATACCCCGGTTACGACCTGAACCACTCCTATGAGGACTGCGACGTGTTCGTTTCGTTCGCCAAGATGAAAGAACACGCCGCCACGGGCATCACGCTGTCGATGAAGAACATTTACGGAACGACTCCCATCACCATCTATGGCCAGGACGCGGGAGTGGACGAGCCGAGTCTGCGCCCGCATGGTGGACGCGGTGGTACTTTCCACTTTGCGACACGTCTGCCATCCAAGAGCGCGCCGCAGCAGAAAGACATGAGTTTGCCCAAGGAAGCCGGCTTCCGGCTGCCGCGCATCATCGCCGAACTGAACTCCGCGCGGCCGGCCCAACTGGCGATCATCGACGGCATCAAGACCGCCACCGGCTGCGAGACGAATTATGGGAGCCCAAGAATGCCCCAGGCCGCCGTAAGTCCTGGAGTGCTCATTGCCGGAACCAATACCGTGGCCACCGACGCCGTGGCGATGACTGTGATGGGGTTCAACCCCATGAACGACCGCGGGGCGCCTCCCTTCGCCAACTCCGACAACATGCTGCACATCGCCGAAGACCTGGGAGTCGGCCTGCGCGATCAGAGCAAGAACGAAATACTCGGGGTTCCTATTAAGGAAGTTTTGTTCAGCTACACCGCCGTTCGTGAAAAGCTTCTGGCCGCGCAGAAAAAGGCCTGAGCCCGAACTTCGCGGCTGACGGACCTTGACAGGACGGGCCCATGGGGAGCGTGAACCCTTGGGGTGGGTTACTGCCCCTTGTGTGCCTGGAATACCTACATCCGCGGCTTGTTCTTCGTCGCTTTAAGTGAATCGCCAGAACCGCGCCTTTTCCACATCTTGCTTCTCACGGCTCACACAAGCCTCCCCGCTTTGCCCGACGTGCCTACACATCGGGCGGCTTTGTCGTCATCAAGAACTATGCGGCCAGAACTCGGGAGGGGAAAGATGGGTTGGCCGGACGCTTACACATATAGTGGCTAACAGAAACCGCCGGCCGTGGAAGATCCCGTGGAAATTGCGGCCGCCGGGGGCGCTCGCAACGGCTCCGCTGAACCCCGCGAGTTCTCCGCTAGAACCGGAACTTTCACCGAGAAGTCCAAACACAGCGGCGATTAAGGCGATTGGATGATCGGCAGTTCGCTCTTGGCCAGGACGCCACCGGACGGGGACAAATACTGCAACTCGACCAGCCGAGCTCCCGGCGCCCCGTTCACTACCACGGCGCACGGCGAGGTATTGCATGCCGTGTGTGATTCTTCCCCGTCCGGCCCCGTAGCCACGACCTCGACGCTTGCTGCCCCCGGAACGGTCGATAGATGGAACCCTAAGTAAAATGTCCGGTTGCCGTTCGATAGCGCCCCACCCAGCCTAGTGGCCGGCCAGGACGATAGGGAACTGACACCCCACTCCTGCCCGAACCACTTCGGAGCCGCGCCCAAAGGAGGAGTGCCGGATATATCCGTGCCACCAGGCTCGAACTGATCCATGTAAATCCCGTCGGGCACGCACACCGTGGAACCTGCCGGGCAGGTAGTCGGCTTGGCCCACATGGCATTGTAGAGCACGTCGATGAAAGTGCCCAGGCTCGGGTCTTTGCTATACGCATACGCCGCCATCAATCCTCGAATCGGCTCTGAATTGATCGACCTGGCCAAATCCCCAGTCCAACCAGCGGTACACGGGCTGTACGGGCCTTCCTGAATCGGAGCTTGGCAATTCACGTACTGGGCACCGTAGTAAATGGCTTTCTGAGACGACTCATACCCGTAGGTTTTGATCCAGTTTGCCGAGCTTAGGTTGTAGCTTCGCGCCAACGCTGAGTTCGTAGGATCGCTGATTGCAAGTGCTTTGGCAGCATAATCGAACGCCATCGCCAGCAGCCCTTGCATGTACACATATGAGCCATACCCAATGAAAGGAGTGTCGTTGCTCGGCGAGCTTATTACCCAGCCATGCGTTCCCGTTGTCCCCGCATAGGGCCGGTCCAGCGTCAAGTGCTGCCCGTCCGTGCAAGTTGGAGTATAGGATACCGGGTCGCCATCGGCATTGCTGTTTGGCCGCGAACTGGAGTTGAGAAACCACATCGCAGCCATCAACCCCGATGCAGGGAACTTAGAGCAGTCCCATGATGTTCCGCTGCCTACTACCGCCGTCGAGCCGTGCGTGACTGAAGCCGTCGTGCGCGTTGCGGTCCAAGAATAATAGTCGGCGTGCAAATCGGGCCATCCCCCATCAGCCGCTTTAGTCGCGGCAAAATATCCGGGGATGATGGTGCTGAGTTTCGCCTGGCATGTGCCCTTCATGCTGCTGGTATCGTACAAAGCACAATACGACAGTTCCGCAAGCTCGTAGGCGACCTCCCGCACATCGTACAACGCGGGTACGTATTCCGCCTCCTCACTGTAGGTGCCAAACTCGTAGGTGAGTTGATACCGCCAAATGTGTTCCAGCCCGGCAAACATTTCCGGCCTTCCATCCAGCGCCCGCAGTACCAGACCTAGCATGGACATGGAACGATTCGGGAATATAGGTCCTATAACGCTCCCATTGATAGGATCTACGAGCCAACTATTACCCCGATCTATCTCTGGGCATTCCCAGAAGCGATCCGCCAACTTCCGTGCGGCGTTCAGGTAGTCGATGATGCCGCTACGGTAGTACAGGGCATAGAACGCCGCCACGTTGTCGTAGTAATTGGCGGGGGCAGCATTGTACGCCCATGTGCCGTATTGGGAATTATCCCCGTAACTCAATCCGCTCCGGGAACCAATCAGGCTAGTCCAGTTGCCTGAAAGCGTCAGGCTTGTATCGCTCGCACAACTAGAGATGGCCTGCAAGGATCGCCCCGTTTCGCTTCCGTTTCCGTCGTTGTACCAGATCACGATGGCGTGCTGCGGGACGCCCGATGCACTGCAGAGGGTGGAAAGGAAATGGGTATTCGTGCCTGTCACAGCAGACGATCCAGAAGTGACTGTTACGGTCCCGTTCGACGCTGCATCGTCCCGCACGTCCCACCATGCACCATAATAGGCGTCCATATTGGCGATCTGCACGTCCGCATCTGCCTTATGCCGGTCGTCGAACCAGGGCCACGGATTCACGCCGTACCGAATCATCGGCCCGAGGAGCGTATCCACCGCCGGGTTGTTCGTAATCACTACGCCGTTGTCATCCGTTACAACCGCCCCGTGATTTACGGTGCAGACGCTGGATTGCCGGCTGCTGTCCGTCACCGTCAACTGGAAGGTGTAGCTGCCCGCCACCATCCCGCTGACCGTCGGTTGAGACGTGTTCTGACCGGACATCGTCGGTTGCGGCGGCCACCGCCCGGCGGAGCGTGGCCACACGACGCTTGACGGCCCGGACATCTGTTGCCAGGCATAAATCAGCGCGACATTCCCATCGAGCGGCATGGATCCCGTGCCGTCGAGCTGCGCTGGATATCCAGCCCGGAAAGCCCGTGACGCGCCCGCGTTGCACAACGGCAAATAGGTGGGCGTCGGGACGTAGGCGTACACTCCGCCGCTCATGTTCAACCCGTGCCCGCTCGAATCGTTGAGGTTCCCCTCGAACTCCCAATCGCCCAGGTCGCCCGCCACCCCAACGCTCGAAATCGGCGTGCCCACCGGCACCACGGATGAGAACCAGCGCAGAAACGCCGTGCTGTAGCCAGTAGTGAGGTTGATCGTCATCCCGGCCCAGGAGGGCTGGCCGAAGGTAAGGATCTGCGCGGTCCCGGATAGGCAGTTTCCGCCGACCACGTCGCACACTTCCAGGGTGTATCGCAGGTTCGCTACATCCCGCTGCGCGCGGACCAGCACATCGGTCCTGCCTGCACAACAAGGATAGACAACAGGACCGTTGTTGTACACCATGTCGCCATTGAAATTCGTCCCGAAATACGCCCATTCCGTGCCTGGCTGTCGCCACAATCCAAACGGCCCGACGCTGATCCCGTTGGTCGGCCAATCCGAGCCGAAATTGTGAATGCGCATTTCCCAGCGCATCGGCTGGCCGCTCGCGCCGATGGAGGTCCACGGCGAGGCGTTCGGTAGCGTGACCGACGGCGTTCCCATGCTCACCTGAACGGATTGCGCCCCCAGGGCGGCGCCCAGGGCCGAAATCAATACTAATACCCACTTCGCAAGATATTTCATCACATAACCCCCGCAATCAGTGCCATCTCGACCGGCCCAATGTCGTGAGGCGAAATCACGGGCGTCAGGCTCGCCGCCACGCAGCCTCCGGTACACGTCCCGCCGATTGCGACGGCCGCCGGCGTGGCGATCCGGTAGTGCATTCCACGATTCGTCACCTGAATTACCGGGACACCGCTCACGAATGAGCACGTTGCCGCCGCACCATACCCCAGGTCGTCCGTGTCCTGCGCGGAGATCGTCACGCTGCAAGTCCCCGTATAGCCAGAGCCGTACGTCCCCGTGAATCCCACAATGCGGCCGTCATACGCCTTCCCCTTGAGCGCGAGGTTCGTCGGCTGATAGCCGCGCCGCACCCAACTCACCAACTCGGAGACGCACCACCCGAGGTTATGGCAGGCGATCAGAGCGGACTGCGCACCGGCGAAAGTTGCGGCTTGCCCGTGAAGGTAGCTCGCCCACTTCACGAGGCCGCGCGTGTGGTCCATTACCATCGGGTCTGCCACGATATCGCCCGCTCCTGGAGCGGTAGTTCCACTGGCAGTACATTGATCGTAGGGAGTGCCATAAGCTGCGCTCTCGGTGCTGTTGCACCCCGAGTTCCCGTTTCCGGGCCCCCAATCCGTTGAAGCCGCTGCATTGTAAAGGGCGTTCCCGCCCTCTTGCGCGACATAGACTTCCGTGTTTGGAATCCCATTGATGACCGCGGAGTCCGGGGCGTTCGGCGCGACCATCAAATTCCCCGCGCCGCTCGTGGGAGAGTATCCAAGGTTCGCCCGCAGCGACCGGACATCCCGATTCGTCGAGTAGTAGCCGCCATCGTGCCCGTTGATCGCAAACCATTGATACACTCCGCTCCCAAACGCGCCATTGTGCTCGACATAGCCAACCGCATCGGTGCCGCCGCCGGGACTTGCACTGATTCCACCTCCGATCGAACACGAGTTGGCGCCGTTCGGAGCCATGACTGACAAGTTATCCAGCCACGTGCGGGTGTAGGAAGGACTGCCACCGCTACCCGTTGTGCAGTGTCCCTCGCCTTGACTGGAATCGAGGGACTCATGCACGTTTCCCGTGTACGTGTTGTTCATGGCCGTCCCATCCAAGGCCACATTATGAGTGCTGGAGCCCGCGGTGGTCCAGGCGAAGTAGTTGCCCGATATTGCGAGCGGACTCAAGGTGCCGGCGTCATTGAATTGCGTCAGCGACAGGTTTCCTTGGAATCGCGCCAGTTGGAAGGCAATACTGGAGTACCAAGCCACCGCGTGCGCAAACGCGTTTCCCACGAAAGTGCAGGGCGACCACACGTTGTTACTTTCACCGAATGCCGCCGTGAAGTAATTGTCGATGAACCAACAAGTCTTCGTAAATGGGTATGCGGACGAATCTTGCAGTGAAAACATCCCCGCCAGATCGTTGACAAAACGGTTCTCCCGGAAAGTGAGAGAGAAAACTATGGAATTTGGAGATCCACCAAGCGCATAATGGGCATTCTGGAATGTACCCGTTGTGTCGAAGATGCTCCCTTCGATATCCACCAGGCCGGCGTTGGCGTAGCTGTTGCGCCCCGTTGCGTTGTCGGTGGCCAGCGTTACGCACCCGGCGCTCGCGGACCCGCAGTTCTTGACCAGCGTCCCGTAAATCCGATACGTCATGCTATCGGTGGTGCCATTTGCATCCGCCAGAATCGGATTCGCCGTGCCAAGGTTTATCGGCAGGATGGTGGTCGGGCACGACCCGGTACCGAACGTGCAGGAGTCTCCCAGGGTTCCAGCGGCGATCTGGTTCCAGCCGCCCGTAACCCCCGGCACAAGACGGTAGGCCGTGCTTCCATTATTCAGGTCCCACTTCAGCGATCCGCCCGTGTCGATCTGGAGCACGCCCAATCCGGCTGGATTGGCGACCGCCGATGCGTTGAGTTCGACGTTGCCACAGAGCCAGAGCGTGCCCGCTACTTCCAGGATGCCGGAGACGGCATCGGTGGCCGCCGTCGGCGCAATCGTCAAGTCATAGGTCGTGTTGTTGGCGGGGCAGCTTCCCGCATACGCCGTGGTGCCGCTTGGAACCGTGACGTGATAGGCCGTGATTGCAACCGTGTCCCCCGTGTCCGGCGTCGTATGGCCGCCACCTGCGCATCCGCTCGGTGTCCACGTCGCGGCGCTCGCCCAATTGCCGTTGGCCTTGGCCGTAAAAGTGCAAGCGTCCGTCGAGGAGGACGTGTACAGAAACGAAGTCGGAGGCTGCCAATCACTCTGGTTGGTCGTTGCGCTGATCAGTTTCTTGCCCACCAGATAAGGCGTGTAGGTGTACGTGAACGAGGACGTTGAAGCGGTGGGCGTGACCGTCAGAGGATTGCCGGACGATCCGCTGGTGAATGTCCCCAGGTTCCCGCCGTCGGAGAGCGTAACCGTATGCGTGCCGTCGAACGTGCCCCCGGTGATCGTCACAGTGCAGGTTGCGGAAGCGACCCGCAGGTTGCCGCTCGAACAACCAGAAAAGGATAGTTGTGCCGGATTGCTGGTATATCCGTAAGTATTCGGCACCGGATCAGTCCCGGAATTGATTGTAGACCTGAGGGTAAGCGACCCGATAACCGCTGGAGTATAGGTAAAAGTGCAAGTTGTTCCACCAGTAAGCGAAAGCGCCGCGGGGGTTGTGCCCCCTCCGCTCCCCGTACACGTTCCGAGCGTCACAGTGCCGGAGTTCCCCCCATCCGAGATCGTGATGGTCTTTGGGTCGCTCGCCCAATCCGAGGCTGCTTTTGTGATCGTGAAACTCGTCGAGGCGACGTGCACGTACCCGCTTGACGGGCCGGAAACTGAGTAGTCGGGAAGAACGAGGGACTTGTACGATACACAGCCAGCCTCCCAATTGGACCAGGACGCCTTTCCCATGGATGCGGCGATAGTCCCGGCCGAAGATACAGCTTGGTCCTCGCCTTCTATCGTCCAGGCACCGGTATACCCGGCAAAATTGGAAAAACCCGTGCCCACCTGAAGCGATTCTCCGCTATTGTCCACGATCATTCCGCAGGAAACCAGCTCATTGGCTCCCGTGGTCGTGACGTTGCCATAGATCGCGTTGTAAACGCCGGCAGTGTATCCGTTGCCAGCAACGGACCCGCCCGTGCAGAGGTAAGACGCGCTGCCGGAATCCAGGACGCCTGAAGTCGCCGCCCCGCTATATTCCTCCACGATGATGTCGCCGTAGACGGTCGGTGTCGAAGCCCAGGTGGCAGTGAACGTGCGCGATCCAGACCCGGCGGCATAACCGTACCATTGCTCGTAATGCAGGTCCGTCGCGCCCGTGCACTGCGCCCCGGTCGCCGCGGTGTAGCTGTTCGTGCCGTCCGAAACCGAGGTCACCGCCGGTGCATTATTGCCACTGCCTGCATGGACCACGATCAGGTCGTTGGCGTTGGTGACAGTGCCCGTGCACGTGGTGGTGATCGCCTGGTATCCCGTGCCTATACATACCGTCTTGACGTAAGCGGGCGACGCTCCGAACAAGGAGCACGCAAACAAAGAGGCAAGAGCAAGCCGTCTCAGCGGCATTGGACCGTCCCCCCCTGAGCCGCGCCGCCGGAATCGTTCTGGAGAATCACGGCTTTGTACTTGCTGCCGCGTGCGTAGGTTTGCGGGCTGTTGGCGAACGTCGATTGGTACTCCACCGCCGTTCCGTTGGCGACGGTGGCCACCAGCTTCGTCGCTCCGAAGATCGACGTTCCGCTCCCGTCTTCGACGTCTACGATCACAGACGATCCAGTCGCAGCGGTTGCCAAATTAAAGGCGCACTCCGTAAAACTCCCCGCTCCCATCGTGGCGATATAGTTGATCGTCGTCTCCGATCCGCAACCGGCTGTGATGCAGATCCCGAAGCGCAGAATGTCCACCGTGCCGGCCGGAACCTTAGTTGAGTCGGCCACTGTGCATGTCGATCCGAGGGCGCAACTCTGGCCATTGACCGTCGTGCTCGCGTTCGAAGCCGCAAAGTCCGTGGCCGCATGGGCCGCCGCCGTCCCCAAGGTGGGCGCGGAGCTTAACTTGGAATATGCAAGAGCTGTGATCCACGCCGGGTTGCTGTAGCTCGCCGTCGCGTCCACGGCATTGGTCACTTGCGCCGCTGTGTAGTCCCCCGTCTGGGATACAATCGCGCCCGAACGTCCGAAGATACTCGAGACAGCCCCCCCGCCCGACGCCGGATTTGCCGTCTGGCTCTGCATCTGCATGTAGGTCCCATCATAGGTTAACATGACCCATTGACCGGCTTTGATATCGGCGGCCGCCAGGTCCTGGTTAGCCAGCTTCTTGATCGTTTTGGCGCCCAATGAGTTGAAGTCGATGGTCGCCGGCCCCTGATTCGCCGTATTGGCCTGGAACCAGTAAGCCGTCCCAATTCCATAGGTTGTGATAGGGGGACTCAGGTTGCACGCGTACGCTTGGGTGGATCCGGCATCTTGGCAGGCAAATGGACCGCTCATTTCGGAGGCCGATGCCGGCCTGGTCGTGCCCGAGCCGCTGCGGTACACAACTCCGTTCGACCCGGGATCGGCCAGCCCGCCGGAGCCGGCCGCCCCGCCGCCTCCCGTCAGCCGGAACGCCGCGCCATCGTACCACAAGGAATAGAGCTGCCCGGCGATGATGTCGCTCGGCCCCGGATTGCTTACGCCATCCGCCTGCTTCATCGGCCGCATCCCCAACGTGTCCACGTTCAGCGTGGTGGCGCCGCCCGCGCCGTTTACATCCGGTATCCAATGCAGAACCATGCCTTCCATGTAGCTGCCCAGCGTGGGATTGAGCGAACATTGGTACGCGCTGCCCGACCCGCTGGCGGAAGCACACAACAAAGCCGCGCCGCCTTGCTCCCCCGGTTGCGTCTGGACCACCGCGGTATCCACCGCCGTTTGAACGTTGATCTGCGATCCGGCGGCCGCGATGACCGTCATCAGTCCCGTGCCGGTAACGAAGTTCACCGTGCCGGTATTCCCTACCGGGGAACCGCCGCTCATCACCGTGTCATTCCCTTGGACGGCCCAGGTGTTCGCGGCCGTGCATCCGTACACGTTGCTGCCCGCCGGCGCATCGGTGGCGAAGTAAAGTTCCGCTGTCGTGCAAGTACTGGGGAGGGCGGCTGTCAGACCGGATTTAAGCGGCAGGGTATGGGCCGCCCCGCTGAAATTCTGCGTGCCCGCCGAGATCGTGTTGCCCTGGTCGGTGCGCATGGCCACGGCCGGAAGCTGGGAAGCGCCGGCCGCTCCCGAAATCTGGGCGAAAGAGTAGTCTCCGGCTTGCGCCGCGACCGGCCCCATGCGGCCGAAGACGGAAGCCACTAGCGCGTTCGGCAGCGTCTTGGGCTCCCAGTAGTTGGCGCTGATGTTCCAGCCCAGATACTGCTGATCCGCCGGCGGTGTGGCGGCCACCGGGCGGCCCTGTATCCGGACGACGCTGAGATGCGGAAATGTACCGCTCAGATCGGTGTCGGCGGTGCTCGAACCGGTGATACAACTCGGGCAATTGAAAACGCCCGTGCTGGAGTTGAACGCGATCGGGCCCGCCCCGGAAAGTGCGGCCCACGTTCTCGCGTTGGTGAAGTAGAGGTTTCCGCTTTCCGTCACCTGCGCCGTGGTGTAATCGCCGGTTGCCCCCACCACCGCCCCGGTCCGCCCGAACACCGAACTCAGCAGAGCCGCTGGCACCGTTTTCGGCTCCCATTGCCCCGCCGCGTTGTTCCAGCCCAGGTATTGCATATCGAGCGGCGTTACGCTCGCCATGGGCCGCCCTTGAATCCGGACCACGCTCAGGTGCGGGAAATTGCCGTACAGGTCCGTATCCGCCGCTGTCCCCGCCGTAATGCACGTGGGGCAACCGATGGCCCCGGTCGCCCCGTTGAGCGTCACCGGCCCGCTTCCCGTAAACGCCGCCCACGCGCGGGCGTTGGTGAAATACAGGTTCCCGCTCTCCGTAACTTGCGCCGAGGTATAGTCTCCCGTCTGCGCGGCGACTGATCCGGCCCTACCGAAAACCGTCGATACTCCGCTCACCGGCGCGTTGGCCGTCTGGCTCTGCATCTGCATATTGGCCCCGTCGTAAGTCGCCATCACCCATTGCCCGGCTTTGATGTCCCCGGGCACCAGGCTCTGATCGGCCTGCTTCACGATGGGTGTCGGCCCGAGCGAATTGAAGTTGATGGTGGCCGCCCCGGTGTTGGCCGCGTTGGCCCTGAACCAGTACGTCGTGCCGGCGTTGTAGCTGGTGAGCGGCGGAGTAAGATTGCACGAATAAGCGTTGCCGCCTCCCGTATCCCGGCAGAAAAACGACCCGCTCAGGTTATCCGCGGTGGCGGGCGCCGCCGTCCCCAACGCGCTGCGATAAGGCACCCCATTCGACCCTGGGTCGGCCGTGGCCCCCACGGCCGCCGCCGTCGGCTGCGACGTGTGCGGAACACCGTTGGAATCGATATAGCTCACCCATTGATTCGGCACCGCGCCGGTAGACGTTTCCACCACCGCATACACGTTGCCGTTGGTGTCGCTGCAGCGCAGCGTTTGGGAGACGGCATCGATCCAGCAGTTCTGCCCCGAAAGGCCGCCCTCGACCGCCCACGAATTGGCGACGGGGCAACCATACAGGTTGGCCCCCGCCGGAGCGTCCGTCTTGAAGAACATGTCCCCCACCGCGCAGGTGGCCGGTAAAGCCGTCCCGGTCTTCAGCGGTTTGGTGGAAGCCGCTGCCGTGAAATCCACGTTCCGGGCCTGCGTCCGGAGATCGATCTGCGTCTGGGCCGCGGCCGCCGCCCCGATCAGGGCGATCGGCAATAGTTTGAACATCCCTGCCCCTCCACTCACACGCTAGCAGGCGGGTAGCGACAGGCCGGTGACCGAAGAAGGCTCAGGTGCTTGTAAGTCACAGATAAGGAGGGGCAAAAGTATTTTTGCGTCTTCTGTGACCGCCCTCGCGAGACATGCGATAATGCCTCATGCAGGGGGCAACCGGATCCGGAATTATGGAAGCCGAAGCGATTATCGGTCCGATCATGGAGCGGCACGGCGCCCGCTGCGGCATGGAGGAGTTTCACTCCTTCCTGAACCTGACCTTCCATGAATTCGAGTCCGAATCCTACGATGAACTGCACGCCCATATGTGGGAGAGCCTCCCCCCGCAGTTCAATCTGCTGATCGAAGACTGCCTGCGCTCTTATCCGGATATGCCTGGGGACCTGCGCGTGCTCGACATAGGATGCGGCACCGGTCTGGCTTCGGATTCCCTTTTCAAAACAGCCATCGGCTCCCGCATCCGCGCCATCGACCTGCTGGATATCTCCCCGGAGATGCTCCAGCGCGCCTCCCAACGCGCCTCCCGGTGGCCGGCGCCGGCCACGTGCCACCGGGGATTGATCGATTCGCTCCCCAAGGGCGCCCGGTATGAAGTGGTTGTGACCTGCTCCGTGCTGCATCACATCCCCGGCCTGCCCACTTTCCTTCAGGCCATTCGCAAACTTCAGGCCGATGGCGGCGTCTTTCTCCATCTTCAGGATCCCAACGGAGACTTCCTGACCGACCCGGAGCTCCGCCAGAGGCGCGCCCTGCTCTTCCAGCGCGCCCTCCCCGAATGGGTCTATCGTTTTGCCCCGCGGAGAATCGCCGGCCGCATCTATCGGGAACTCACCGGGAAGCAGGGCCAGGATTACATCTCCAAGACCAACCGCGCGCTGTTGGAAAAAGGTCTGATCACCACGCCTCTTTCGGTGGCGGAGATCTTCGCCATCACCGACATTCACGCCCAGGAAGGGCAAGGCATATCGATGTGCCTCATGCGATCCTGGATGCCCGAATACGAGTGCCTTTCCCGGCGGTCCTATGCGTTCTTCGGCCGGCTCGCGAACCAGCTTCCGCCGAAATATCGAAAAATCGAGGAGGACCTCATCCGGCGCCGTGCCCTCAATGGCCAGAAGGTCTCAGCCATCTGGAGATTACGGCCGGCGCCGCGCCTGGAGAACTGAACTCCCGTCTCAACTGGCCGATTCGCCCGGCCTGACTCCCACCGTTGCCCGCTACCCGACTGGCGCTTCCAAGTGGAACTACACGATCTCGCCCGAGCGGTGAAGTTGTTTTTACGTCAGCCCTAAGGTATCATGAACAAAATGATTGCGGGACTCTGCTGCCCGGACTGCGGTGGTCCCTTATCCACTGTACAAGACGAGTTCAGGTGCCCATCGTGCGGGCCGGTGGGTAAGTGCGTTGACGGCATTCCCTGTTTTACCAATCCGAACTACTATTGGGGAGAAATCCCCCGCGAGAGCATGCAGGAGGCCAACCGACTGGCGCGGGAGATCGGTTGGCAGGCCGCCGTGGAGCGGGTTGTCAGCCAAAAGGCCCTCCGCGACTACATCTCGGCCCCCTGGCGCGCCGATTTCCGGAAGGTATGGACGCTGCCGCCCAATTCGGCAATTCTCGATATCGGGGCCGGTTGGGGGGGAATTGCGGCCGGCCTGGCGGCGAGTTTTTTGCGGGTCGTCGCGGTGGAGGGCGTCCTGGAGCGGGCTCGTTTCATCGATACGCGGGCGCGCCAGATGAAACTCCCCATCGAGGCGATTTGTGCGGACTTCCTGCGGCTTCCTTTGGCTCCGCAGCAGTTTGACGCCGTCGTACTGAGCGGCGTCCTGGAATGGGTGGGGACGGCCAGGCCGGTGGGAGATCCGCGCGACCTTCAGATCGCATTCCTGCGGTCGGTTCGGGAATTGCTGAAGCCCTCCGGCTTCGTGTGCGTGGGGATTGAGAACCGGATCGGCCGCGACGCGCTGCTGCGCGGCGAGGACCACAGCGGGGTTCCCTACACTTCCCTGATGCCCCGCAAGATGGCTGGCATGGTCTGCGGCATGTTTGCGAAACGCCATCGCTCGGACGCGAATGTAGGATATCGGACCTACACGTATTCACTGCCCGGCTATCGCAAGCTCTTTCGCGAGGCGGGTTACGGAACTGTCCGCGCCTTCCATGCCTGGAACGGCTACAACGAGCCCACGGTTCTGCTCCCGCTGGACAAGCCCGAAGCGCTGCTGCGCTTCGTCGACAGCCAGGGGTGGGAGCGCTCGGGATTACGCGGCCGGGTGAAGCGATTGGCATGCCGGGTGGGCGCGCGCACCTCGCTGTGGCGGAACTTGGCTTCGGAGTTCATCTTTCTCGCGGCCAAAGGCTGAACGATGGCGCCTCAAACACCCCCAGACCGCGGCAAGATCGGCCCCGTCGATCGAGGCTCCGGCCCGCTCGCATGACTGGGGCCGCAGCTACGCCTGGCTCGAGGGGTGCGCCGCGCCGGAACCAGAGCGGGCCGGCGCGAGAAACCGCCTCCGGGATCGCTCGGGACCGGATGCGGGAACTCAATCGGCTGGCCGTGGAGATCGGATGGCAGGCGGCCGTCGAGCAAATAGTGCCGGAGGAAGCGGCGGCCATTTGCGAGGAACGCGGTCCCGGCTTCCTGTACGTTTGGGATTTACCGCCCAATTCCACAGTCCTCGAAATCGGAGATGGCTGGGGCACAGGCGCGGCGGCGCTGGGCCGCGCATTCGCGCGCGTGATCGCCGTCGAGGACGTTGTGGAACGCGCGCGTTTCATCGATCTTCGCGCCCGCCAGATGAGCTTGCCGGTGAACGCGATTTGCGCGGACTTCCTCAGCCTTCCGCTGGCTCGGGAACGGTTCGATGCCATTGCGCTCAACGGCATCCTCGACAGTCTGCCGGCAGTGGCGGGCGGCCCGTGGGAAGTGCAATTGCGCTTCCTGCGCTCCATCCGTGAGAGTTTGAAGCCCTCCGGATTCGTCTGTGCAAGCGTGCGAAACCGCCACGGGTGGGACCGGTTGAGCGGCCAGCCCCGGCGCGCCGGGGAGAATGACGGGGCGTATGTCCGCTCTCTGCCGGGCTACCGGAAGCTGTTTCACGAAACGGGATACGGCGCGGTGCGCGCCTTTCACGTCTGGAACGGCAGCATGGACACCGCCGTTCTGCTTCCGCTGAACAATTCCAAAGCGCTGAGGTATTTTGTCGATCTTTGCAATTTCGCCGGCTTCGGATGGCGAGGGCGGATCAAGCAGACGATGCTGCGCATGGCGGCCCGCACGGGATTGTGGGCGCGGTGCGCCCCGGAAGTAATCTTCCTGGTCGAGAAAGGCTGATGTTTTATCTTGCCGCCCGTTATCTCCGGGAAGCCGGCTGGACCGAGTGGGACATCATCCAGGTCAAGCCAGGGATATGGCTGATTTTTCCACCGCGGCAAGATACCCCGGCGATCGTGGGTAAGTTCTCCAGCCTGCCGGAGCGCCGGGCGGCGGCGCGTAGCGAGTGCGCTGCCCTGAAAACCCTCGCCTCCTGTGCCGGACAACTGAGCATCCCTCGCCTCCTGTTCGAGCGGGAGACTACCCAGGGCTTCCTCCATCTCCAGTCCGCGCTGCCCGGCAGACCATTGCGGGACGAACTCTTGCCCTCCGATGACGCCCGAGTCGCGACGCAGATCGAAATCGCCGAACGCTGGCTGGAGAAGTTCCGCCTCGTGCCTTCGCGGGGCGACCTGGGAACAGCCTTGCGGGAAATCCTGCCGCTGGCCGCGGGAAAGCTGCCTCAAGCACTGCTGGATGCCGCGGCCGCAGACCTGCCCTTGCTCTCCGCCACGCCCGCCGTAGCCGTGCACGGCGATTTCTGGGGCCACAATGTGCTGGTCGACCGCGGCCGGATTTCAGTCGTGGATTGGGAGGCGTTCCACTATGGCGCGCCTTTGGAGGACTTTTTCACCTTTGCGCTGGGAACCGTTTTTCAACAATTGCAGGACAGGGAGCGTTGCGCGGAGCTGATTCGCAACGTCTTCCTAGGGTCCTCTCCCCTGTCAACACGGATCTGGGCGGGGGCGGCCCGTATACTCGCACGGGAGGGGATCTCGCAGGACCTCCTCCGCACGATGTTCCTGATGTACTTGATTAACCGAACCGTGCGCGTTCATTTCGCCGACACTGCCGCGTTGTGTGCGTTTGCCCGCCATTACGTCGATATGGGCATGCCGGCGCCGGGAGGCATCTACTAGCGCATGTTTGCCATGATCGCCACTATCACGGAATTTGAGGCTTGCACAGTTCATATTGTGTTAAACTCGATTCGATCGGAATCTTGCTATGGACCGCCAGACTTTTCTCCGGCAGATGGATGAGCTGTTCGAATTGCCGTCCGGCACATTGAAGGGGCCTGAAGCCCTTGAGTCCCTCGAGAATTGGAACTCTATGGCCATGGTGGGCTTTATTGCTCTCGTGGACGAGCACTTCCAATATGCAGTTTCCCCACGGCAGTTCGCCAACTGCAATACCGTTAACGACCTTCTGGGCATGATTAAGCCTCTCGGCCTCTGACCCGATTCGCGCACCTCTGTACTAAGGCTTCCGGAGCGAGGGGATGTAGGTGTCTATGCAGAATCTCAGTTTTTTTGACCGTCTGATTCTATGGGTTAAGCGTGCCGAGTCGCCCCTCCCCAGAGCTTTAAAGAAGACCCTGCAGTTTATCGTACAACCCACTGTCTTTCGCCTCCCGAGATTGCTGGCCGGACCGCTTCGCGCGGCGTACGAATTCCACTACATCGCGATTTCAGTGTGCCGGACTGTGGTAACGCTTCTCTATTGGGCCCCGTTGTTTCAAGCGAGATGCGCCAGTATTGGGCGGAACGTCCGCTTGGATGGCCACATGCCCTATGTGGACGGCCACGTCCAGATCCATGTCGGCGATGGCGTCGTTTTTGGGGGCCATGTCTCGATCGCTTCCGGCCGGATGCTCGACGAACCGCGCCTGATCATTGGAGACCGCGTTGGTATCGGTTGGGGCACGCGCATCACGGTAAGTCGAGAAGTCATTATCGAGGAAGATGTCTGGCTTCCTTATGGTTGCAGCATATCCGATACCGATGGCCACCCGCGCCAAGCGGATCGCCGGATCGCCAAGCTGCCTCCCGACCCGGAAGACATCCGCCCCGTGCGCATCTGCAAGAAAGCATGGATTGGAAACGGAGCCCACATCATGAAGGGAGTCACCATTGGGGAAGGGGCTATTATCGGCGCCGGGAGCGTGGTGATCTCCAATATTCCCCCGTATGCTCTGGCCATGGGCAATCCTGCCGAGGTGATTCTCAAGAACTTCGGACTCCCCAGCACAGCGAAAGGGAAGACTCCCGTCGAGTAGGCGGAGGCAACGGCCCTTCAGGCGGTGTATCCGCCATCCAGTACCACGTTCGTGCCGGTGATCCAGCGTGCGGAGGGAGATAGAAGCCACGCCGCGGCGTAGGCCACGTCCTCTGGAGTCCCCAGGCCCAATGGGTGCTTCTTCTTAAGCTCGTCCATGTTATCGGCGGGCAGAGTTTCGCTTGCATTCTCGGCCATTTGGGTCTGGACGTGCCCCGAACAAATGCAGTTGACTCGAATCTTCTGATGGGCCAGTTCCACCGCCAGCGTCCGCGCGAGTGAAATGAGCGCGGCCTTGGTGGAAGAGTACCCGGCCAGCGAAGGTTCACCTTTGAGCGCGCTAACCGAGGAGATAAAAACGACTGACGCTCCGCTCTTCTCGTAGACGCCGTTCTGCCGGAAACCCTTGGTCAGCATAATGGCGGCATCTACGTTGATTCGCTGCATATCCACGAGATTCTTATAACTGAGCACCTTCAGCGGACGATACAAGACGATTCCGGCGCTGTGCACGAGACCGTACAGGGGCCCCGCCGTCGCAACGATCGTCTTCATCCATCCTGGAATCTGCTCGACGTCGTTCAAATCGAACGGCAACGCCGCGTGACCGCTGCCTTCCATTTGGGAAACCGTGTACTGGAGGCGATCCTGGTCGCGCCCCACGGCCACGATTTTCCCACCCAACCGGCTCAGGTATATGGCGGTGGCCCGTCCGATGCCACTGGACGCGCCGGTGACCAGAATCGTCTTGCCGGTCAGTTCCAAAGGGTTGATCATAAGAAAGCTCCTAGGAGGCTGCCGATCGCGCCGCAGGCTCATGCAGGTAAATGATCTCCGGCATGACCATCGGGCCGCAAGTCACTGTCGCGGCGCCCCAGCTCCAGCCGACGCCAAATCCCGCCAAAACCAACTTCATCTGCTCTTGCCGCAACCGTCCCCCCAAACGGTGGCTCAGCGCCAGGGGGATGGACGCCGAACTGGTGTTTCCGAATTCATCGAGACTCAGGACCAGCTTACCGGCGGGGATTCTCAGCCGCTTCCCCAGATGCCGCAGGATGAACTGATTCGCCTGATGGGGCACGAAGGCATCCATCTCGTCCAGCGTCCAACCGGACGCGGAGAGCATTTCGGCCATCATCGGCGGAACCTGCCGCAGAGTGAACGCGAACACCTCCGCTCCGTCCATGTAGAGATCCATCGGGCCTCGCAGCGACCCGTCGGCGGTGCTCCGCCGCTCGAAGCTGCCCGGCGTGGCCCGATTACGAAAGCCACTGTCCGGTTGGATCAGGAATTCCTTTCCAGAACCGTCCGTCCCCAGGACGAACGTCATGTCAGGCGCGTTCGCATCCCGTTCCAGGGCGGTCGCGGTCCCGGCGTCCCCGAAAAGGAAAGCCGTGGACCGATCTTGCGGCGAGCAAGTCCGGCTCATGGTGTCACCGGCCAGCAAGAGGCCCCGGCGCGCTCCGCCGGCGACAATTCCGGAACAAGCCCACAATCCATACACATAGCCGGAACATCCCAACGACATGTCGAAGGCCGCACACGCGCGGGAAAGCCCCAGCCGGTCTTGCAGGATGCAGGCCGTCGCGGGGAGATCGTAATCGTGAGTCTGCGAAACCACCACCAAGGCGTCGATGCTCTCCGGCGCCCAGTTCAGATCCTCCAGCAACCGCTGCGCGGCGGCGCACGCCATGTCGGACGTGCAGCAGGACGAGGAAGCCACATGACGCTTGTGGACGCCCGTCATATCGGCGATTTTCTGCGCCTCTTCCGGGCTTATGCCGGCGGGTCCGGCGGTCTCGAGCGGGGACATGACCTCCGCCGGAACGGCGCTCGCAATTCCGGCGATCCGTACGCCGCGAATCTTACTGTTCATAGTGGCAAACTCCGTTACCAGCCAAGCTATGGCTTAGCTAAGCTAGCCTCGTGAATCTACTGCCGGCCGGACCAGCGCAGCAGAGTGCCGCCCCAGGAATAGCCGACTCCGAATCCGATCAACATGACGGTCGCCCCTTTGGCAAGCCGTCCTTCCAGCAAGGCATGCTTGAGCGCGATCGGGATGGTGGAGGAAACCGTGTTTCCGCAGTGGCTGAGCGTGATTTGAAACTTCTCCACGGGAATCTTCAGCCGTTTCCTCAAATGGTCCAGCATGAACTTGTTCGCCTGGTGGAACACAAACAAGTCGATGTCCTTCAGTTGCAGCCCCGATTTCCCGAGAAGGCAATTGACGGCCTGGGGAACGGCATCCAACGAAAAGTTGAAAATCTCCCCTCCGTTCATGAATAAATCATTCTGGCTGCGCACATTGCCGGTCTCGTCCTCCACCGCCACGGCGGTCTCCGCGGTGCGCACGCGTCGCAGGCCGCCCGTGGGAACAATCAGGTTCTGGCCGCCGCTTCCATCGGAGCCGTAAACGAACGGCCCGATGAGAGGTTCTGCCGCATCCTCCGCGGTCACCAACGTCGCGGCCGCGCCGTCCCCGAAAATAGTCCGTGCGCTGCGGTCCTTGGAGTTCAGGTGCTTGCTGTACGTCTCGGCCGTGAGCAGGAGAATATTCGAAGCTTGCCCGGACGCGACCAGCCCTTGGGCCAGGCCGAGGCCATAAATGTAGCCGGAACAGCCGAGATTGAAATCCAGCGCTCCCGCCGTCTTCGGAACCCCCAGGCGATCCTGGACCAGGCACGCCGTGGTCGGCAGAAAATAGTCCGGGCTCTGGGTGCACAGCAGCACGTAATCCACCTGTTCGGGGCGGCACGCTCCGGAGCCGAACAACTTCCGCGCCGCGGATACCGCCATGTCGGAGGCGCACTCATCGGGAGCGGCGATATGCCTCTCCCGGATGCCCGTCTTCTGGTCGATCTTCTCCACCGACCATTCCGGGAACTCAGCCGAAAGGTCCGCCGTCGAAATCGTCTTTTCTGGAAGATAATACTCGATTGCGGAGACAGCCGCTTGCATACAACCCTCCCAACCCTGCGCGGCCTACTGAGCCGAGTAGCCGCCATCCACCAATAGCGTCGATCCCGTAATCCAGCGCCCGGTCCCGGCCAACAGGAAAGCCACCGCGTTCGCCACATCCCGCACCGTGCCGAACCCCAGGGGATGCGCCCGCTCCAAGGCCTCGAACTGCTCTTGGGAGACCAACTCGCGGTACCCCTCCAGCATTTCGGTTCGTACGAATGCCGGCGCCACGCAATTCACTCGGATGCGTTGCGGCGCCAACTCCACGGCCAGCGATTTCGCCACGCCCATTAACGCCGCCTTGGAGGCCGCGTAGACGGATGTGGATGGCCTCCCGTTGAGACCCATGATCGAAGACAGAAAAACAGCGCTACTTTCAGCGGCGTGGCAGTCCTTCTGGGAAAACCCTCGCATCAACATGATCGCGCTGAGCACATTCGTTCGCAGCAGTTCTTCGGCGCCCGTATGGGTCACAAACCGGATGGGCATAGTCATTTGCAAGCCCGCGCAGTGAACCAAGCCGTGGAAGGGGCCTACTGCCGCCGCAAGAGATCGAAACCACTTCGGGATTTCCTCGGCGCGGCCCAAGTCGAACGGCTCGATTCGGTGCCCCTCGCCCGAGAGGAGCGAAAGCGTTTGTTCCAAGCGCTCCCGATTCCGCCCGGTCAGCACAAGCCGCGCATTCAGCGAACTCAGAAGGACGGCCGTCTCGCGCCCGATCCCACTCGATGCGCCCGTGACCAGTACCGTCGAACCGCCGAGATCCATCGGGTTGGGGGCCATACCTAGCTGGAACTGCCCTCTACCTGCGCCGCATTCAGCAAGTCTTCGATCGTCGCGCAATTCAGAATGTGGCGCGGCGAGAGCCTCGTCCCGTTGTTCGTGTCGGCCAGCGCGATGAACCCGATCATCGCGGTCGAGTTCCATTGCTCCAAGTCCTCGAGTCTTTCAGGACCTTTCCAGGTGCCGGCCGGTAATTCGAGGACTTCATCCAGTTCCAGAAGGAACTCCCGCCTTTTCATAACTGAACCTTCACTATAACCGAATTCGCGGCCTTCAGCATGCGCCGTTGGCGTGCACTATGGTCTGACGAATGTTCTGGTGTGCGTGCTGACGAGGTCATTCGAACGTTAAAACGTGGGGAGACCCCGGCGTATAGGTTTCTCGGCTCCTTGGCGCGGGCGGTTGTCTCTCCCCGCGCCCCGCGCGTCCCGGGTTCACTGAAGCCGCTGCTACGCCTCCTCTACGAGACGCATTTCGGCGTGATCCAGTTAGCGCGCTGGGTGGTGGCCGTTAGAGTGCGTCAGCAAATAAGTGTGTCAACTTCGGGGTAGTAGACTGTAGTTCCAGTCGCCATGAAACCGGTCTCTCCGGAGTTGGAGTTCAGCCATTTGCTGATCGGAAACCTTGACTCCGGC